>CAZCTU010000015.1:0-14824 GCA_964501495.1 uncultured Ramlibacter sp. | reverse complement strand
GCTGGCAGCTGTCGGCGCTCAAGTGGTGCGCCCGCGTGGCCACCAAGCCCATCATCGCCGACGGCGGCATCCGCGAGCATGGCGACATCGCCAAGAGCATCCGCTTCGGCGCCACCATGGTCATGATCGGCTCCATGCTGGCCGGCCACGAGGAGTCGCCCGGGCAGACGGTCGAAGTCGACGGCAAGCTGTACAAGGAGTACTACGGCAGCGCCTCGGACTTCAACAAGGGCGAGTACAAGCATGTCGAGGGCAAGCGCATCCTCGAACCGGTCAAGGGCAAGCTGGCCGACACCCTGCGCGAGATGCAGGAGGACGTGCAGTCCTCCATCAGCTACTCCGGCGGCAAGACGCTCATGGACATCCGCAAGGTCAACTACGTGATCCTGGGCGGCGACAACGCAGGCGAGCACCTGCTGATGTAACGGTTTGTCTCGCCCCGGGCCATCCCCCTTCCGGGGTAGCCAGGGCGAGGACAGAGGGCGATACTCATTCGTGATGAGTACGCCTTCCATTGCCAAAAAGACCGGCAGACCGGCCGGCTGCCGGCTTGAACTCCTGCGCCGGCCGCTCCTGTGGCTGGTCGCCATCACGAGCCTGCTGGTCCTCGCCTGGGCCGCCTTCGCCTACCTGGCCGTCGACCCGCTGGCGCGCTGGCTGGTCCCGCGCATCGCCAAGCAGCAACTGGCCAGCCAGGCCGAGGTCCGGCGTGTTTCGCTCGATCCCTGGCGCCTGGCCCTCACGGTGGAGGGGCTCACGCTGGCCCGGGCCGATGGCGACGCGCTGGCAGGCATCGACCGGCTCGAGATCGACTTCGACGCCAGCAGCCTGCGGCACTGGGCCTGGCATTTCCGCGAGATTCGTCTGAACGGTCCGCGGCTTCGGGTGGACATCGCCCCCGACGGCCGACTGAACTGGGCCGACCTGCTCACCGCGCTGGCCGGCCCCCAAGAGCCCCCCGCCAAGCCCTCGACCACGGTGCCGCGGCCAACAACAGCGCCAGCAAGGGAAAGCCGGCCTCGGTCATCGTCCGGCTGAATCTCGCGTCGTCCTGACTGGCTCGGGCTCAGTCGCTGCGCCGACCCATCGCGGTACGGGCATCTTCTCGGGAGATGCCCGCCGCACCTCGATCAACCGCCGAAAGCCGCCTTGCACTGGCTGAACTTCTGCAGGTACTTGTTGGTCTCCATTGGATTGCCCTCGATCTGCTTCTGAAGTTCGACCTGCTTGCTCACGCACTCGGCCTTCTTGCCTACATCCGACCCCGCGGACGTATGGCAATCACACAACTGCTTGGCGAGATCCTCGCCTTTGCTGCCCGCGCTTCCGCAAGCGGCGAGAGCGAGGGTGAAGGCGGTCAAGGAGACGAAACTGAGGATGCGATTCATGAGGAAATCCTTGAAGTGGAAAAACAGCCGGCGTACGCCACAACCTTGTGATGGATTTGCCGACGGCCACTCATCATATATAAATCAATTTGAAAACTATTTGACTTAAGGCCATCCGTCGCTTTTGGCCGTTTGCTCAGACCGTGGATGCGCATCAACGGTATGGGGATGGTATAAATTCAAAAGGCATTCAAAATTCATTTTGAACAGCCTCCCACCCACCCGGCCCTCGCCGTCACTCACTTCATCAGGCTCCCATGTATTGCTCCTCTTGCGGCACCGAAATTCCCGATAACGCCTCGTTCTGCGGAAAATGCGGCGCTCGCGTTGGAACGGCATCGCCGGCCCCTCTCGCGGGCAGCGGCTCGGACAACAACAAGATCTTGATCCTGGTCGCACACCTGGGCGGCATCTTTTTCGGCTTCATCCCGCCGCTGATCGTCTATCTCCTGCGCAAAGACACTGCCGACGCCACCCTGGACAACGCGCGCGAGGCACTCAATTGGCAACTGACCGTGTTGCTTGCCAGCGTCGCCTGCTTCATCCTGAGCTTTGTGCTGATCGGCCTGCTCCTGTTCTGGATCGTCATGGTGGCCAACCTCGTTTTTTCCATCATGGCAGCCGTCAAATCCAGTCCGAGCCAGGTGTACACCTACCCGATCTCCATCCGCTTGGTGAAGGCTTGAGGGAGGGCCGACTGGCCTCCCCCTGCCGGGCGGTCCCGTAGGCTCAGCCTGCAGGACGTGCCTGACTGATCCGAATGGCCCCCCCCCGGTTGTCCGGCCAGGACCACCCAGGGGATCTCAACCCAGGCCCTGGCGGCGTTCATCCATCGTTCAGATTGACCTGAGTACGCTGGACTGGATGACATCCAGCCTTTTTTCTCCTGCGCGCTTCATCCCTGCCATCGCGATCGGCAGCCTGTCGTTGGTCATCGCCGCCTGTGGCGGGGGGTCGGGCGATGACAAGCCGGCGAGCACCACCTCAGCCGCCTACGCAGGCCCCATCACCGGCCTGGGCTCCATCGTCGTCAACGGCGTTCGTTTCGAGACGGTCGGTGTCGATGTGGAGGACAGCGATGATCTTTACGGAACCACCCAGTTTCGCAGCGCGCTCGCGCTCGGCATGACCGTCTCGCTGGGCGGCCGCGTCAACGAAAGTACGCTGACCGGCCGACCCAGCCGGATCCGGGTGCTCGGGGGCGTGCGCGGCTTCCTCGCTTCCACGCCAGGCGCGGGTGCTACGGCCCTAGCCACTGCGAGCGGGCAGTCCGTCGTGGTGGATGTCAACACAATCTTTGCTGGTGCCACCACACGCGGCGCCGTCTCGACTTCCGCGGATCTCCAGGGCGGAGATCCGGTGGAAATTTATGGCGTCACCCAGGGCAACGGCGACTTCCTCGCCACGCGGGTGGTCGCATTGCAAGCGATTCCGACCACCTATCAGCTAGCCATCCGGGGAACCATCGTCAGTTCACCAAGTACGTCGCCGGCGACCAGCCAATACGTGATTCAGACCAGCAGCACCACCCGCGTCACGGTGGACTGCATCAACGCCTGCGAACTGACGCCGGCGGGTACCACCGTAGGCGTCAACACACCGGTACGCGTGCTTGCAGTGGACGCATCCAGCCTGAGCAACAACGTGCTGACCGCGGCCAAGATCCAATCCCTCAGCCCCACCGACATCACCCGTTTCACTGGTCTCACGACGAGCTACGCCAAAATTAAAGGCTATACCCGGCAAATTGGAAGCGATTGGTATGTGGGGGGCGTGCTGGTGACCGGCTATGCGTTTTCCAGCGCGGGGCAGTTCGTCGAAGTGAAGGGAACATGGTCCGGCAACACTCTCCAGGTCGCGCGTGTGGAGCTGGAGTCCGATCGCCGGGCTTCCGGGGGGGCTTACCGGAACGAGTTTTATGGTGTGGTGTCTGGAAAATCCGGCAACACCTTCTGGGTCCAGGGCATCCAAATTGACGCTTCCCAGGCGGTGTTCCAGGGCAGCAGCCTGTCACAGTTGGCCGACGGGCAGTATGTCGAGGTCAAGGGAAGCCTGAGCGACGGCGTTCTCCAGGCCGTCCAGGTGGAAGTCCGGTCCGCGGCCAGCGGGGGCCATGACGACTCAGATGACCATGGGTCCGTGGCCGGCCACTTCGAGGTCTATGGCACTGTGTCCAATTGGAACGGCCTGGCCAACACCTTCACTCTGACCAGCCGCCGTGGCGTCTTCACGGCGTTGGCTGCATCCGCCATCGTGGAGCATGGTCAGCTCCCTGGCGATGCGAGCGTGATCGAAGCCAAGGGCTATATGGACGCCAACCAGCGCTTCGTGATCACCAAGCTGGAACTCAAGGAAGCCGGCTTCTCGGACGATTGAGTCGCGCCCGTGGACTGTGCCTGGGGGGGCAGGTAGGCCTGCCTGGCACCGGACGGCGAACAGTCAGACGGATATTTCCTAGTGGATCCGCGCCAACGGCCCGCACGGCGGTGTGAGCGGGTCATCTGCGGGTTTTCACATGCTGCTCAATGTCTTCAAGCAGACGTGTTCTCGCACTGGCGTCTGCCCCCACCCAGGCGTAGCGCTGCATGTCCGCTCCGTAAGTGATCATGTTGCGCTGGATCGGCCCAAAGAAAATTCCGTGGGCAGCGTTGTCATAGAACCAGACCGCGATGTCCGCGCCCCTTGTCCTTTGCTCCTCGTACCAGTCAATTGGCTTGAGGGTCAACCCGGCGGGGTTGGCCAGTGCACTGCAGGTTTGGGAGCTTCCCGGCGGATGGATGAACGTCGGCGTGTTCAGAGCGCAAGGGTCCTGGCGCTGCCAAATCCAGTCGTCTTCAGACCTGCCGCCGTAGTTGTCCAACTTCCCATAGATGAGGCGCAGGGGTACCTGGAGCTTGGCCGGCAAACCCAGGCCGGCCCCTGGCGTCCCCTCGGCATAGACGCCCTTCACATGCTCGGGAGATACCGCTGCGGCGATATTGGCCAGGACGGCGCCCCCATTGGAGACGCCATGGAAGTAGATTTGCCGCACATCGATGTCGGGTCGTCGGATCGCCCACTCATAGGCGCCCAAAGTGACCTTGTAGATCATCCGCTGGCGGGCCTCATTCGATGCTTGGGCCGCCCAGAAACGAAGCCCCTGGCCAAAGCCGTTGTGCTCATAGGCGTCAAAAAATAGCGTAGCGAATCCCTTGCTCCGAAAGGCCTCCGCAGCGTTTCTGGTTGCCGTGTCCACGCCGCCACCGCCATGGACAAGGATCATGAGGGGCGGCCTGGCCGTAAAAAATGGCTTCTGGAATTTGACCGATTTGTGGCACGGATCAAAAGTCGCGAGTGGGCCTTCGACCGTATGAAATCGGGGGCGAATTTCCTTCAGCAACGCGACGTCCTTGGGGGCGGGATTGCACTCCTGACCCAGTACGATCGATGGCATCACCCACATGGCCGCCCAAAAAAAGATCAGCGATAAGTTTTTCATTCGCATGGGCTACCTCTCAGCAAAGACAAACACAGAGCCCGATCTGTCCGGACCAGAACTGACTTCCGCAGAGATTTTCATCGACCGTCAACACGTTCACATGAAAATCAATTTGACCTTCATTCTGCTGGCCAGGTCCTTTGCAGTTCAGGCGGAGACGATCGATGGACCATCCCTGGTCTACCAGGCAAGCCTGACCTCACGCCGCGGCGGCTTTCACTTTCTGCGTCACCTTTGAAAAGACTCCTCGTCACCATGACCTTCATCCGCCCTCTCTGTCTTTCCCTCTGGCTCACTCTGTTCATGGCCGCCGGCAGCGCAATGGCGCATCCCGAGACTGCCGCAGCACCCGCGGCGGCGCCGGAGTTGAGCCTCGACGCGCAGGCTCGCGCCCTTGTCGATAACGACCTGATGACGGTGGTGCTGAGCGTGGAGCAGGAGGGGCCGCGGGTCCAGGAGCTCACGCAGCGGGTGCTGGCGACGTTGCAGTCTGCGTCGGCGCGCGCCAAGGCAAAGTCAGGCATCGACGTACGTCTCGGTTCAGTGAACACTCAGCCGGTCTGGGGAGCCAAGGGGCGTACCGGCAACTGGCAGGTGCGCGGTACGGTCACCCTGCAATCGACGGAGGTCGCCACGCTGGGCCTGCTGGCCTCCGAGTTGACCGCCGACCTGCAGATTGCGTCGGTCAATTTTTCGCTGTCGCGCGCTCGAAGCGAGGAAGTCGAATCGCAGCTGATGGCCGAGGCTGCTGACGCGTTCAAGCGCAAGGCGCAACGCACAGCGGCCGCCCTGGGCTTCCAAGGCTATCTGCTGAAGTCGGTGAGCCTGTCTCAGGCCGGCGGCGCCTTGCCCCTGCGCGCGCCGATGGCACTGCGTAGCGCCGTGGCGTCGGCCGATGCGGCCGCGGTGCCGATTCCTGCGGATGGCGGCAAGACCGAGATCATGCTGACCATGAGCGGGTCGGTCTCCCTGCGTTGAGCGGCGTTGGCGCGGGGGGCGCCTGGGCTGGGGGGCGGCTTGATGCCGATCAAACTGCCCCAAGACTCCGACCAAATGTCCCTGAATCGGTGCATTGAATCCCATATTGGTGCGCTCGATGGTGGAAATGCACGCCATTGTCACAATCAGCACCAAATTGGAGATTTGATGAAGTACGCATCGGTTCACGACTTTCTCTCGTACGTTGCTGACCGCAACCCTGGACAGCCCGAGTTTCTTCAGGCGGTGACGGAGGTGATCGAGAGCCTGTGGCCCTTCCTCGAAGCGCATCCGCGGTACGCCGAGCATGGTTTGCTCGACCGACTGGTGGAGCCCGAGCGGGTGGTGATGTTCCGGGTCTCCTGGGTCGATGACCAGGGGCAGGTGCAGGTCAATCGGGGCTACCGCATCCAGCACAGCATGGCCATCGGCCCCTATAAGGGCGGCTTGCGCTTTCACCCCTCGGTCAACCTCTCGGTGCTCAAGTTTCTGGCCTTCGAGCAGACCTTCAAGAATGCGCTCACCACATTGCCCATGGGCGGCGGCAAGGGCGGCTCCGACTTTGATCCCAAGGGCAAGAGTCCGGCAGAGGTCATGCGCTTCTGCCAGGCCTTCATCACCGAGCTGTACCGCCATATCGGGGACGACACCGATGTGCCCGCCGGCGATATCGGCGTCGGCGGCCGGGAGGTCGGCTTCATGGCGGGCATGTACAAGAAGCTCGCCAACAACGCCTCCAGCGTGTTCACCGGCAAAGGGATCAGCTTCGGCGGCTCGCTGATCCGCCCTGAGGCCACCGGCTACGGCACGGTGTATTTCGCCGAGGAAATGCTCAAGACCCGCGGCAAGTCTTTCGAAGGGCTGCGGGTCAGCGTCTCCGGCTCGGGCAACGTGGCGCAATACGCCGTGGAAAAGGCACTGGCGCTGGGCACGAAGGTGATCACCGTTTCGGATTCCAGCGGCACGATCGTCGACGAGGCTGGCTTCACCGCCGACAAGCTCGCGGTGCTGATGGACGTGAAGAACCACCATTACGGACGTGTGAGCGACTACGCCGCGCGCACGGGCGTGAAGTTTGAGGCTGGTAAGCGCCCCTGGCATGTGCCGGTGGATATCGCGCTGCCCTGCGCGACCCAGAACGAGCTGGACGCCAACGACGCCGCCACCCTGATTCGCAACGGCGTGGTCTGCGTGGCCGAAGGCGCCAACATGCCCTCCACCATCGAGGCCGCCAAGGCCTTCGAGGCGGCGGGTGTGCTTATGCCCCCGGCAAGGCCAGCAACGCCGGTGGCGTGGCTACCTCCGGCCTGGAAATGAGTCAGAACGCGCTGCGTCTGTCCTGGCCCCGCGACGAGGTGGACGGTCGCCTGCTGCAGATCATGCAAAGCATCCACTCGGCCTGCCTGCGTCATGGCAAGCGCGCCGACGGCACCGTGAGCTACATTGACGGCGCCAATATTGCCGGCTTCGTCAAGGTGGCCGATGCGATGCTGGTTCAGAGCGTGACCTGATGTTCTTGGGCGCAGGGAGGGGTTTTGCCGAAGAGACGCGGACGTCTGCCGCAGGTGCTGTAGCGCCTGCAGTTCGCTCTTGCAGCATAGGGGCCTATCCGCAGCAGCGACCATGTGTTCTTTCCCGAATGGCCTGAACGGGACCACGCCATCGTGCAGATGCGGCGGCAGTTTGATCTGGTACTCAAACGCTCTGGCCTGAAGGTCAGTGGCAGGGGCGAACACAGAACGCTGTCCTGCCTGCGACACACCGCCATCATGGAGCGGCTGCTCAACGGAGACAGGATTGATGTGTTGAGCCTGGCCCGCAATGCCCGCACCTCAGTGGAGATGATTGAGCGGTTCTACGCACGCCATCTGCATGGGGAGATGGTGGTGGCCAAGATTCAAAGCACTGCGGCGCAGCACCCTACTTGAGAATCGAAGTAGCATTGCCTCATGAATCTCAATTTGACCTGCATTCTGCTGGCTCTTTCCTTTGCAGTTCAGGCAGAGACGATCAACGAAGCGATTTCCTTTGAATCCCGCGGACGACGTGGTGAGGCGATCAGCCTGAAAGCCGAACTTCGAATCCCCAAAGGGGGGACACCGCCCTTCAAGGTGATCATCCTTCAGCACTCCAGCGGCCCCGATGTACCGCTGAAGACATTCAACGGCAAGACCGACGGGATCGCTCGACTGGTGGGCGACATGGCCGTCAAGAGAAATTACGCCGTCATCTTCACCGACTCTTTCACTCCGCGTGGGATGAAGGAATCCCACCGCATCGACAGCGAAGACATCGGATCGCGTGACATCGTCCGTGACCTCGTGGTCTTGCTCCGCACGATTCGGTCGGATCCGCGACTGGATAAGTCCCAGACTTATTTCTTCGGCCACAGTCTGGGCGGCGCTGTCGCCCGTGATGTGAGTTACCCAGAAATATGGGAGCGGGCACGCTGGCTGAACGGACGCCCGACCCCGTTCCGCGCAGTGGTTGCCTCTGCACCTGGGTGCCACCTGAACCGGGAAGGGAGCGTGGGGCAACCGCTCAAGATCTTCGTCGGCGCCGACGATGACTGGACGCCCGCGAAATCCTGCGTGGCCTATATCGAATCGCAAAAAGATCTAGGAGCGCCAGACGTCGAAATTGAAGTGATCCCCAACGTTGGACACACTTACTCGTCCACCGGAACCTCATGGCACGCAAGAGCCATCAGCTTTCGCGGATGCGTTGAGAGCCCAGTGACCATGCGGCGGGATGGAAGGTTCTTCCAGGCGGGCGTGGAAATCACGTACGAAGAATACGTGCGCAGGTGCAACACTCAAGGAGCCACTTCGCGAGGACCTAGCGACAAAGCGTCGCTGGTGGCAACCCAAGCGCTTGATTTTTTTGAAAAATTTCACCGCAGGCAGGTGCAATGACGTGGATCGCGCAAAGGCACTCCGCCCCTCAAGCCCGTCATCCTCCCCCACCCTCAACTACTACAGTTCTTGCCCCCCGTACGGTGAGCACGGTGATTGAACGGAGCCCCCGGCCAGCTTCTAGTAGAATCTAAATCATTGTGGGGGGGTAGCTCAGCTGGGAGAGCGTCGCGTTCGCAATGCGAAGGTCGGGAGTTCGATCCTCCTCCTCTCCACCACAGTCCCAAGAAGTCCTCGGTACCCCGAGGACTTTTTCTTTTGGGCAGTCTTCGGGGATGGCCGAGCCAGCGCCCCTCCCCTCCTTTTTCCACGACCTGCCCCCGACCCGCGACTCTGCGCTGGCCCGTATCGGACGGGTGCGGCCCGGGGACTATGCGCGCACCCGCAACCACCTCGAAGGCGCGGTGACGGGGCTCTCCCCTTACCTGACCCATGGACTGGTCACCTTGTCCGAGGTGCTGGGCGGGGTGCTGCAGCGCGAGCCACTGGCCATCGGGCACAAGCTGGTTTTCGAGCTCGGATGGCGGGAGTTCTTCCGCCATACCTGGGCGCACAGTGGCGAGGGCATCCTGCAATCGCTGCACCCCGGTCCCCTGCCCGACGACGCCTACGCCCGGCGGCTGCCGGACGACGTCCGCGAGGCGCGCACCGGCCTTCCGGTGATCGACCGGGCAGTCCGCACGCTCTACACCACGGGCACGCTCCACAACCACGCGCGGATGTGGCTGGCCAGTTATGTGGTGCACCTGCGCCGCGTGCACTGGCGCGCCGGGGCGGACTGGATGGTGGCCCACCTGCTCGATGGCGACCTCGCGAGCAACCATCTGAGTTGGCAGTGGGTGGCGGGCACCGGCAGCCACAAGCCCTATCTGTTCAACGCCGAGAACGTGGCGCGCCATGCGCCCCCGGCCTGGCACAGCGCGGGGACGGTGATCGACCAGCCCTACGAGGCGCTGGAGGCCATTGCGCGGGGACTGGGGGTGGTCGATGCCGGGCGCGGACTGGCGTCACGCGAAGGAGACGAAGGAGGCGAAGGACGCCCAGGGCACGGAGGTGGGGCAGGACTTGCCGTGGACGAGCCGACGCTTCACGGCGAACCACCGAGGCGATCCGACACACGCCAGTCCAGTGGTTTCCCTGCGCTCGGGATGTCCGATGGATTCGCCGCCATCGAGGCTCCCACGGCAGCCGCAGCCGATGCCTTGCGCGGGCGCGAGGTCTGGCTCGTCCACCCCTGGTCCCTGCGCCCCCCGCCCGCCGACCTGCCGGCAGGGACCGAAGTGATCGGCCTCTACCTGCGCGAGGTCCACGAGGCCTGGCCCTGGAGCGAGGCCCGCTGGCGCTGGGTGGATGCCGCAATGGCGGCGGCGACCCCGCGCCGCTGGTGGGTGGACGCCGCCACCTTGGCGAAGCTGCTCGCAGGCGCCACCGGTGTGCGCAGCGTGGACGACCCGCACATCGCCCGCTGGCTGCGGCCGCTGGCCAGCCTGGACCCGGCGCCGGCTCTCTTCCCGCCGGTGGAGCGGCCCTGCACCAGCTTTTCCCAGTGGTGGACCCGCGCGAGCCGAGGCCTGCGCCACGCCTCGGAGCTGCTAGCATGACGCGCAGGGCCGCCTTGCCCTGAAGTACCGGGCACCGTCTCCATGTCCAAGGCACTCGTCTGGTTCAAGAAAGACCTGCGCATCGCCGACCATGCGCCCCTGGCGGAAGCGGCGCATTGTGAAGAGGCGCTCGCCGTCTTCATCATCGAGCCGGCCTGGCTGGCCAGCCCCGAGTGCCACCCGCGGCATGTGGACTGGCTGCTGCAGTGCCTCGCCCCGCTGCGCGATTCGCTGGCCCGGCGCGGCCTGCCGCTGCGGGTGGAGGTCGGCGAGGCGGTGGAGGTGCTGCAGGGGCTGAAGAACCAGCATGGCTTCACCCGGCTTTTCAGCCATGAGGAAACCGGCCCCGGCTGGACCTATGCGCGGGACAAGGCAGTGGCGCGCTGGTGCCGTGCGCAAGGCGTCGCGTGGACGGAGTGGCCGCAGACCGGCGTGATTCGCCGGCTCGCGGACCGCCGGGGCTGGGCCGGTCGCTGGCAGGCGCGCATGGATGCGCCCCTGGTGACAACGCCCGAGGGTTTCCGCGCACCTGCGGGCCTGCCTTTGTCGGCCCTGCCCGAGCGGCTGCCCACCCTGCAGGACCTGGGCATCCCCCATGCGCCGCCCACCCCACCTGCAGGTGAGGCCGCCGCCCGGCAGGTGCTGGCCGACTTCCTGCAGCGACGCGCCCTGGGCTACCGCCGCCACCTATCGAGCCCGCTCGATGCTGAGGAGGGCTGCAGCCGCCTCTCCGCGCATCTGGCCTTCGGCACGCTCTCGCTGCGCAGCGTGCACCAGGCCACCGAGCGCGCGATCCGCAGCACGCCGCACCGGGACTTCGCCCACGACCTGCGCGGCTTCTCAGGCCGCCTGCGCTGGCACTGCCACTTCATGCAAAAGCTGGAGGACGAGCCCGAGATCGAGTGGCGCAATTTCTCGCGCCTCGCCGACGGACTGCGCCCCGGCGACGGCAGCGAGCTCTCGGCCGCAGACCGCGAGAAGCTGCAGGCCTGGTGCGAGGGCCGCACCGGATTTCCGATGGTCGACGCCTGCATGCGGCAGCTGCGCGCCACCGGCTGGATCAACTTCCGCATGCGGGCGATGCTGGTGAGTTTCGCGGCCTACCACCTGTGGCTGCACTGGCGCGAACCCGGTCTCTTCCTCGCGCGCCAGTTCCTGGACTTCGAGCCGGGCATCCACTGGAGCCAGATGCAGATGCAGTCGGGGACGACCGGCATCAACACGCTGCGCATCTACTCGCCGGCCAAGCAGGCGCGCGACCAGGACCCGGAAGGCGTCTACATCCGCCGCTGGGTGCCGGAGTTCGGGACGCCGGCCTATCCGGATCCGATCGTCGACGAGAAGCAGGCGCTGGCTGAGGCCAAGGCCCTCCTGTACGGCCTGCGCCAGACACCGGAAGCGCGTGACGAGGCCGGCGCCATCCAGGCGCGGCATGGCTCACGGCGCAGCGGACTGCCGCCGACCACGAAGCGGACGCGGACCCCGGCTATCCAACCGGCGGCGGACAGCGCACAAGGGCAGTTGTTCTGAAGCGGCCCGCCACCAGGCCGTGGCGGCAACGAGCCGGCGGGAAACCGGTGGGAAGTGGGTGGGGCCTCGAGCCCCATTCGCTGAATGAGCCGGGCCTACTTCGCCATCGAGCAGTGGCCGCCGCTCACCGCCTGCCCCGAGCCGGCCGCAATCAAAGGCGGCTCATCGCGCAGGTTCACCGGGGCGGAGACGTTGAAGTCCCAGGCCAGAAAAGCCGCCAGGAGCAGCCAGAAGACCCATTGCAGTTTTCGCGTGGTAGTCATGGTCTCGCTCTCCTCAAAATCCGTAGCGGCGACGGACCCGCACGCCCACCATCGTGCCGGCAAAGGCCAGCGGCACCCAGATCCACCCGTGCAAACTGCCAGTGGAGATGCCGCTCAGCATCGCGCCCACGTTGCAGCCGAAGGCCAGGCGCGAGCTGTAGCCCATGACGAAGCCCGCCACCAGGCCGATGGCCCACTGCTGCTTCGTCAGCGGCTTGGCGTCGGCGCCCTGGCGGGCCGAGACCCACAGCGCGCCGCCCAGGATGCCGATGCTGGTGATGGTGGTCACGTCCATCAGCACCGTCTGCGTGAGGCGTTGGGCGTTGCCCGCCTGGCTCCAGAAGGCATTGGCCGTCGGATCGAACAGGCCCGTGGCGACCGAGATCTTGGCGGCCCAGAGGCCGAAGCCGTAGACCACGCCCCAGGGCTGGCCGGCGAGCACCAGGTTGAGGGTAGCCAGCACCGCCAGCGCGATCGCGCCCCAGACCCAGCGCTTGTCCAGCCAGTCCCGGCCGGCGCCCACCCACAGGCGCACCGCCACCAGCGCCAGCGCGAGGCCCGCGAAGGTGAGGCCCAGCCCGCCCTGCGTGCCGAAGGAGGCGGACAGGCTCACCGGCTCCGTCTGCCCCAGGGCCAGCCACTTGTCGATGTGGACCGACCCCAGGAAGCTGCCCAGCGCGAACAGCGGCAGGATGGCGGCGTTGAGCGGCACGCCCAGGCCGGCCTTGTACAGGGTGCCCGAGCCGCAGCCGTCGGCAATCTGCATGGTGAGGCCGAAGACGAAGGCGCCGATCAGCAGGCTCACGCTCGGCGGGCCCAAGGCGGCATGCAGCTCGGAGAACTGGCCCATGAGCGGCAGCGCCGCGAGGCTGGCCAGCGCCAGCAGCAGCACCTGGCCGGTGACGCCGCGCGGGTCGCGCTGCTCGATCAGCTGGCGCCAGCCGGTGGTAAAGCCGAAGCGCGCACCGGCCAGGGCCGCGCCCATGCCGAAGCCCACCAGCAGCAGGACCGCCTGGCGGACCGAGACGAAGAACAGAAGAAAGATGAAAAAGGCGGCCACCAGGGCCGCCAGGGGAAGTCGCTTCATGGTGCGATCAGGAGCCGAGACCCCCGGAGTATGCCGCGCGGGACCCGGCGGGCCCTCGCGCGTCGGTTGCTTAATTGAGAACCTTGTTCACCCAGCCCTTGGCGTCCTGCAGCAGCTGCTGGCCACGGGTGGGCGCGTTGGCCATGGGCAGGTTGTTGTCCTGCGACCACTCCACCATCGAGGCGGCGTAGAGCTTCACGTTCTTCTGGCCCAGCACCTCGGACATGGCGAACCAGTTGGTCGCGGCCCAGTGACCGGTGTTGCAGAAGGAGATGGTCTCCTTGGACGCGTCGATCTTGTTGGAGGCGGCGATCTGCCGGGCCTGGTCGGCCGGCACGAACAGGGTGGTGCCGGGGGTGAACCACTTGTCAAAGGTGACGTTGGTGGCGCCCGGCAGGGTGCCGGCAGCCTTGGCCGCGGGGGCCTTGGTCTCGCCCTGGAAGAAGGCGGACGGACGGGCGTCGATCAGGGCGGCGTCGCCGGCCTTGATGCGCTTGGCCACTTCCTCGGTGGTGACGATCTGGGTGGTGTCCAGCTTGGGCTGGAAGCTGCTGGCGGCCACGGTGGGGACCTTGTCGGTCAGCGGCAGCTTGGCGTCGGCCCAGGCCTTGGCGCCGCCATTGAGGACGGACAGCTCCTTCAGGCCCAGGACCTTGAGCGTCCAGTAGACGCGGGCCGCGGCGCCGAAGTCGGTGGTGTCGGCGCCAGTGGAGACGACGACCGCATGGGTAGCGGGGGTCAGGCCCAGGCTCTGGACCAGGGTGGTGAGCTTGGGCAGGCCGGGCAGCTCGCCGGGGTTGGTGGCCGGGCCGCGCCACTGGCCGTAGTGCGCGCTGAACGAGCCGGGGATGTGGCCGGCCGCATAGAGCTGAGGCTCGCGGATGTCGATGACGCGGACGTTGGGATCAGACAGCCTGGACTGCAGCTCCTGCGCGGTCAGCAGCGGCGGGGCCGCGAAGGCGAAGGGGGCGAGGGCCAGGCCCAGCACGAATGCGGTGAGTTTCTTCATGGTCGGTCTCCTTGGAATGCGACGGATTGTTGTGTATTGAGGCCTGACGGGGAAATAAAGAATCGTTGGATGCTTATTCTTATGAACAGGAAAGGCGTTGCGGGTCTTCGCAAGGCGCTGGCATCGGGCGCACAGGCCGCTCGGGCCCCGCGCTGCTGCTATACTCGCTGGCTTGCCTCACAAGGCCTGGGTTCTTAGCTCAGTTGGTAGAGCAGCGGACTCTTAATCCGTAGGTCGTAGGTTCGAATCCTACAGGACCCACCAGACCCCCAAAGCAAAAAGCCCGCTTCAAAAGAAGCGGGCTTTTTCATGGCTGGCCTTCTTACCAGCTCACCTCGCGGTCGGGCGTGGAGCCGATGCGGTGGATGCTCAGGTCGGCGCCCTCGAACTCCTCTTCCTGCGACAGGCGCAGGCCCAGCGTGAGCTTGATCAGGCCGTAGACCACCAGGCCGCCGGCGAAGGCCCAGGCCACGCCGATGAGGGTGCCCAGCGCCTGAGCGCCGAAGGTCACGCCGCCGATGCCGCCCAGCGCCTGCTGGCCGAAGATGCCGCAGGCGATGCCGCCCCAGGCGCCG
>CAZCTU010000014.1:0-14956 GCA_964501495.1 uncultured Ramlibacter sp. | reverse complement strand
AGGACGAGATGCTGCGCATCATGGCGCACACCCCGCACCGGCTGCCGGCGCACAAGCCGCGCTACCTCATGGGCGTGGGCACGCCCGAGGACCTGGTCGAGGGCGTGGCCCAGGGCGTGGACATGTTCGACTGCGTGATGCCGACCCGCAACGCGCGCAACGGCCACCTGTTCACCCGCTTTGGCGACCTGAAGATCCGCAACGCCCGCCACCGCAGCGACGAGGGGCCGCTCGACGAGACCTGCACCTGCTACGCCTGCAAGGGCGTGACGAATGCCGACGGCACCGTCTCGGGCGGCTTCTCGCGCGCCTACCTGCATCACCTCGAGCGCTGCGGCGAGATGCTGGGGCCGATGCTGGCCAGCATCCACAACCTGCACTACTACCTGAACCTGATGCGCGAGGTGCGCGAGTCGCTGGAGGCCGGCCGCTTCGCCGCCTTCGCCGCGCAGTTCAGGCAGGACCGCGCGCGCGGGGTCTGAGCTTCGACTTCGGCGGCGCCGGAGGCCTCGTCGGCTTCTCTTGCCAAGGGGCGGCGGAAAACTGCAGCGACTCGGTGTCCCGCCGCAGCGTGACCTCCTGCCGTGAGACGGCCAGGTACCAGGTCTGGCGCTCGGCCTCCGGCCGGGGCCTGGCAAAGCCTTTCGGGGTGAGGAGCGCGAGGCACCAGGCGGGCTCGGGGTCGCGCACCGAGCGGTACAGGATGCCGCCCAACCCTGCCTCGCGCGCCACACGCGCGAAACCCTGCGTCGGCCCGTAGTCGCTCGGGTGCTGCCAGACGCTGGCCTGGCCGGCGAAGGGTTGGCGTTGCAGGTCCACGACCGCGGTGGCCACCGTCACCCGGAACGCGGTATGCGCCACCGGCTCGATGCGCGCCAGGTCGACCGCATCCATCAGGAACTTCCAGCGCCAGTAGCCCAGTTCGGCGCCCGCCGTGCGGACGGTCTCCCCGCCATAGAAGACGCCCGGGTCGGTCACCGCGCGAAAACGCGACCCGCTGCGCCGCGGGTCGTAGCGGAAGGGTGTGGACAAGAGGTAATCCAGCTTGGCCGTATCGGCAGGCGGCGCCGGCTTGCTCGCCTCCAGCAGGGACTCGAGCAGGTCCTGCTCCTCGCGGTTGTCGACGAGCTTCATGGTGGCCGCGATGTGCTGCGACTCCACCATGCGCCAGGCCTGGCCGCGCCAGGCAAAGGCCTCAGACGAGACCGCGGGAGGCGTCCAGGTAGTGGACGACACGGACCAGTCCTTCGGTGTGGGCGATCAGGTCGACCGGCCGGCCATTGAGGCCGCGGTTCTCGCTTTGCAGCCACTGGCGTGCGGTGGCCTCGTCGCCCACGAGGGAGTCAAGGGAGCGGAAGACACGCACGAAGAGCAGCGCGAACTCCCACTCCTTGCGGCGTTCATCCAGGGTGTAGGTGCCGCTGTAGAGGCGGCTGATCGTGGGCGGGCTCACGCCCAGGACCTTGGCGAGCAGAGCGCGCGAGACATCCAGCCGCTCGGCCGCGCGCGCCACGGCACGGGTCAGGACCCCAGCGGGGTCCGGCCGGGCGGCAAGGGGATGGCCATGGGCAATCACGGGCGGCTTTCGTTTCCATGGAAATCCTACACCGTTTTTCTTTCCTGGGAAAGTGGCGCATCCGGCCCTCGCCCACCGATCAGACCAGCAGCGCCACCACGAAGACGCCGACCATCATGAAGGCGATCACCACCTTGGCCAGCAGCCCCAGCAGCAGGCCGATCCAGGTGGCGATGCCGACCCGCATCGCGCGCTGCTCGTCGCGGTGCGCGATCCATTCGCCGATGGCGGCGCCGGCCAGGGGGAAGAACAGCACCCCGAGGAAGCCGCTCAGGATGCCCAGCACCATGCCGACCGCCGCGCCGACCAGGGCCAGCTTGCTCGCCCCCACCCGCCGGGCTCCCAGCAGCGCGGCAAGGTAGTCCAGCACCCAGGAGGCGATGGCCAGGACGACCACGATGCCGATCGACCAGGGCCCGACGCGCTGGAAGTCGTCGATCCACGCGCCGACGACGATGCCCGCCAGCACCAGGCCGGTCCCCGGCAGCAGGGGCAGCACCGCACCCGTCAGGCCGGTGGCGATCAGGCCCCAGCTCAGGACCCACCACAGGGTCGGCTCGGTCACGCCGCCTCCTCGGTGAACACGGTCAGCACGCCGGTGTAGCCATAGAGCTGGTGGCCGGCAATCTCGCCGCCGGCGAAGAAGCCCACCAGGGGCACCTCGCCCAGCGCATGCCGGATCACCTGCAGCTCCGCGCTCGGGCCGCCGAAGTGATGGCCGCCACGCCCCGTGCAGCTCACGTAGACCGCGCCGGCGATACGCCGCTGCGGATGCGGCGCCGACAGCGCCTCGGTCAGGGCGAGCGAGGCGGCAAGGGGCGCGCTCATTTCCTCGGGCTCCAGCGCCTCGCGGATTTCGGCGCAGATGCGCACCAGGTCGGCCCGCGCCGCGCGCGCATGCCGCTGGCAGAAGGCCATGGGCATGCCGGGCTCGACCTCATCGGCCACCGCCACGCCGCGGCGGCCGGGGTCCAGACCGATGATGTGGCGCACCCGCACCTCGGGGCCGAAGCTGCCGGTGCGGCCCACGGCATCCCCACCGGGCGCGCCCAGGCCCACCAGGGTGGAGCGCAGGGTGGCCATGGCCTCCTGCGGCCGGTCGAGCGAGATGGACAGGTCCTGCAGCAGGCGATCAAGCGCGGGCTCGCCATCGAGTTCGAGGATGACGTTGCCCTCGGCGGCGGTGATCTGCATCTGCCGCGTCACTGGCTGGCAGCCCTGGGTCACGCGTGTGAGCAGGGAGACGCCCGCGCCGAAGGCGACGCCGGAGAGCCCGCCATGGAACACGCCGCCGGCACGGCCCTGCCCCGCGATGTGGCCCTGGCCCGCCACCGCGATCTGCAGCACCTCGCCCCGGCTGGAGGCCAGGCCGCCGAACACCTCGCCACTCTGGGTGCGGCCCGCCATCTCGGCGATGAGGTCGGCCAGGTCGGGCGTGCCGGCGTCGGCATGGACCAGGGCGGTCTGCGCCGCAAAGCCGGTGCCCAGGGGCGCGACGCCCGAGAAGACGCGGTACTGGTCGGTGGGCAGGTCGCACAGCATCACCGCCAGCGCCGGCTCGTCGAAGTACTCAGCGTTGTTGGCGCAGATGCCCACGCCCACCGTGCCGGCCCAGTCGGCCACGCCGGGAAGCTCGGCCTGCAGATGGTCGAGGATGTCCTGCGCGTGCGGCGCGTAGTGGTCGGTGAGATAGGCCAGGCCCAGCGCGGGCGCGCGGGCGTACTCGGGCAGCGCCATCTGGGCGCGCAATTGCGCGAGCACAAGGCCAGCGCCCATCGCCCACTGGGGATGGGTGGCATGGCCGAAGGGGAACAGCTTCATGGAAATGCCGGACTGGCGTGTGGCGCGGGGGCCGGATGAAGGGAAACGGGCGCCGGCCTCAGGCGGCGCGCCGCCGTGCCATGGGGGCTGCCTTGGTGGCTTTCGCGGGCTTTCCGGCTTTCGCGGACGGTGCCTCGCCCGCCGGGGCCGGCCTGGCCTTCCGGGCCGCCGCGCCCTGGCGGGCAGCGGTCGGCTTCACGGTCGATGCACCGGCCTCGGCCACGTCCTTGAGCGCGGTCGCGGCGATCTGCTGGAACTGCTGCGAGAGCGAACCCCACCACTGCATCGGGTCGACCTGGGCGGCGGTGTCGGCGGCGGCTTGCGCGGACTTCGACGGCCTGGCGGCCTTGCCGGACTTCCCGCTGGCCGGCTTGCGGGCGGCAGCAGGGTCAGCGGACTCTGCGCCCGCGGAGGAGGCAGGCGGCGCGGAGGACGCCGCCGAGGCGCCGGCGGTCGGCATCGCGAAACCGGCCGCCATCTTTTCCGGCTTGAGCTTGAGGGACTCGGCCAGCTCGTTCATGCTGAGGTTCATGCCCTGGAGGGTGGACAGCGTCATCTTCTGCACCTCCAGCGCCTGGATGGTGGCGGCCAGGGCCTTGCCGTTCTGCTCCAGCCAGAAGTGGACCGCGCGCAGCTCCTGGATGCGTTTGTCCAGTTCCTCGACGCTGAGGGTGGGCGCGACCCAGTTCGACATCTGCGGCAGCTGGCCGAGCCCGCCGCCGGCGCCCTTGGCCAGGTTCTGCAGGAAGTCGAAGCCGGGGACGAGTTTGGCGAAGCCAAAGGACTGCGAATCGCTCATGGGGGCCCTCCAGGTGCTGGTGGCTGCAGCTTATCAGGCCCCTTCGGCCGACGTCGATCAACGCGCTTCGCCGGCGGGCGCAGGCCAAGCGCCCGCGAGCGGCGATCGGCGACCGGCGACCGGCGACTGGCGAATTCGTTCACCTCGTCTCAGTGCTTGTGCCCGTGGTCGTGCATGCCCCCGGCGGGTGCGGTGGACGGCGCAGCGGCGGCCCCGGGTGCGCGCAGGGCCACCGGCACCTGGACCGGCACCCGCCGCTCGGCGCCCTTGGCGTCCCGCAACAACAGGGTCACCGGGACCTGGCTGCCGTCCTTGAGCGGCGCCTTGAGGTTCATCAGCATCAGGTGGTGGCCGCCGGGACGCAGATCGAAGGGCTTGCCCGCGGCCAGCGGGATCGCGGGCACCGCGCGCATGCGCATCACGTCGCCTTCCATCTTCATCTCGTGCAGCTCGGCGACGCCGGCGACCGGGGTCTGCACGCCGACGAGGGTGAGCGGCTCGGCGGCGGTGAGGCGCATGAAGCCACCGGTGCCGCTCTGGCCGGGCACGCTAGCGCGGATCCAGGCCGCTTCAACCTTGAGGGGCACGGGCTGGGCGAAGGCGGCCGGCGCGTGCGCCAGCGGCACCAGCACGCAGGCGGCGAGGAAGGCGCGGCGCAGGGCGCGGAAAGCGGTGGTGGAGGCGGTGACGGTCGAGATCATGGTCGGATTCTCCGAGGCAAAGGACAGGGACGAGGACGGGCGCTCGAAAAGTCGCTCAATGGACATGGCCACCTCCGCTGGCGGGCATCAGGTCCAGGCGCGGGGCCGGCGCGGACAGGCCCTTGGCGTCCTTGCCGGGACCGGGCACCTGCACCCAGTCGTAGCGGCCCTGCACGCAGGCCTGGCGCACCGGCCAGTAGAGGGCGCCCTCCTGGGCGGGCAGGGTGGCGCGCAGCACGAACTCGCCGTAATGCGCGTCCTGCAGCATGTCCTGCGGGGTGTTGGCGGTCCAGGTCACGCGCGACACCTCGTCGGTGACCGTCCGGCCATGGGAGGTCTCGGGCCGGGGCAGGGGCGCGCGCTCGATGGCCAGCGACCAGCCCGGGCGGGGCATGGGCTTGACGCCGCGCACGCCCGGCGGAATTTCGACCGTCACCTCGCGGGTCGGCGAGCCGCTGCAGCCATGGCCGACCTGGAAGCTGGCCTTGTAGGCGCTGGCCGCAAAGGCGGCGGGCCATTCGAGCGACACATGGGCCTGCGCCGCCGGGGCGGCGGCCAGCAGGGACAGGACGGACATCACGGTCAGGAGCGGCGCGCGAAAGCGCGGCAGGGCCTGGGAATTCATCATGGGCTTTCTCTCGGGGCCATCGCGGCGCCGGGCATTCAGGGCCCGGGCCCGCGATGGCGACGTTCACGGGATGGACGCGGCGGCCGGATGACCTTCGGGAGCGTCCAGGGGACGCGTCCGCGAAGGCGCGACGGCAGGAGCCGCCGGCGCACCGCGCAGGAATCAGGCGAAGGCGGAGAGAGCAGGCGGCCCGCGGGCCGGCGCCGGGGCGTCACGGCGCACCTGCGGGGCGGGGGGCGGCGCGGCGGCCACCCGGTGGGCGGGCAGATCGAGCCGGGGTAGCGCCGGCAGCGCGGCGGGCGGTGCGCCGGCAGGCGCGCACAGCGGGCAATCGAGCAGCCCGCGCACCTGCGGGGCGATGCCGCCATCGTCGCTGCGCTCGACCAGCTGCATGCCGCCGGCGGCGCACACCATTTCCAGGGCCACCGGCCGCAGGGCCGGCGCGGCGATGGCCACGCCCAGCGACAGCAGCCACACCGCCAGCACGAGGCGGGCGTGGCGCAGCAGGTGGCGGGGGCTGGACATGGACCGGATTATCGGGGTTTGGCGCCGGACGGCCGGGCCACAATCAGCGCGTGTTCGCCATCGCCCTCATGCTCGCCTACGCCGCCGCGCTCGCCGCGGCCGTCCTCGCCCAGGCCCTGCCCCCGTGGGTGGCCGGCGCGCTGGCCCTGGTCAACGGCCTGACCTTCGGGGCCTACGCCCTCGACAAGCGGGCCGCCACGCAGGGCCGGCGGCGCATCCGCGAGCGCAGCCTGCACCTGTGGAGCCTCGCCGGCGGCTGGCCCGCCGCCTGGTGGGCGCAGCGTCTGCTGCGGCACAAGACGGTGAAGGCAAGTTTCCGGCGCGGGTACTGGCTCACCGTCATCGGCCACGGGCTGCTGCTCGCGGCCGCGTGGCAAGCCCGGCTGGCCTGAAGGCCCGATGACCTGAGTCCCTCAGGGCAGGACAGCCGCGCGCGCCAGCGCTCTCCTACATGCCCTAGGGCACGCCAGCCCATGCACCCAGCGCAGCCGCTTGCTACGGTGGCCCGCCATGACCTTCGCCGACTTCCTCTGCCCGGACTGCGCGCTGTTCCTGGACTTCGACGGCACCCTGGTCGAGATTGCCGAACACCCCGAGGCGGTGGTCATCCCCCGCGGCCTCATCGGCACGCTGGGCCGGGTGCAGCAGTGCCTCGGGGGCGCGGCTGCGGTGGTGAGCGGGCGGCCGATCGCGCAGATCGACCGCTTCCTCGACCCGCTGGTGCTGTGCGTGGCCGGTGTCCACGGCGCCGAGCGCCGCCGGGCCGACGGCAGCATGGCCTGGCGCACGGTGCCGCCCCTGCAGCCGGTGGAGGAAGCCGCCTCCGCCCTGGTGCGCGCGCATCCCGCCTTGTGGCTGGAGGCGAAACGCGGATCGCTGGCGCTGCATTACCGGCAGGCGCCGGAGCTCGAGGGCCTGTGCCTGGAGACGCTCTCGGCCGCCATCGCCCGCAGCCCGGGGCTGACCCTGATGCGCGGGAAGATGGTGGTGGAGGCCAAGCCGGCGGCGGTGAGCAAGGGCAGGGCGATCGAGGCCTTCCTCGAGGAGCCGCCCTTCGCCGGCCGCAAGCCGGTGTTCATCGGCGACGACGTCACCGACGAAGCGGGCTTCGCGGCGGTGCAGGCGCTGGGCGGGGTGGCGGTGAAGGTGGGCGAGGGCCCGACCGCCGCGACGCAGCGCCTGCCCCACCCGGCGGCGATGCGCGAGGAGCTGGAGCGGGCCCTGGCCCGGTCGGCGCGATGAGCGAGGAGACGGGGGCGCACACCCGCCTGCCGGCCACCGCGCCGGCCATCACCCTGCCCGCTGCGCCCGCGCCGGCGCCCGAGGCCTCCCTGAACCTGGGCGTGATCGGCAACTGCGGCTTCAGCGCCCTCATCGACGCGCAGGCGCGCATCGTCTGGTGCTGCCTGCCCCGCTTCGACGGCGACCCGGTGTTCAACGCCCTCGTGGACCCCAGCGACAACGGCGCCCTCTGGGCCATCGACCTGGAGGACTTCGACCACAGCGACCAGTCCTACGAACCGAACACCGCGGTCCTGCGCACCCGCCTCTACGACCGCCTGGGCCAGGGCATCGAGGTGACCGACCTGGCGCCGCGTTTCATGCACCGCAACCGCATGTTCCGGCCGCTGACCCTGATCCGCCGCATCCAGGTGCTGGGCGGCTCGCCCCGCATCCGGGTGCGGCTGCGCCCCCGCTTCGACTGGGGCCGCATCGTTCCCCTCATCACCCAGGGCAGCACCCACCTGCGCTACGTGGGCCAGCACACCGCCCTGCGCCTCAACAGCGACGCGCCGCTGTCGTATCTGCTGGCCGAGTCCTGGTTCGTGGCCGACCGGCCGCTGAACTTCATCCTCGGCCCCGACGAGACGCTACTCACCGGCATCGAGGACACCGCGCGCGGTTTCGAGCAGGAGACGGTGGCGCACTGGAAGGCGTGGTCGCGCGCGCTCGCGGTGCCGCTGGAGTGGCAGGAAGCGGTGATCCGCGCCGCCATCACCCTCAAGCTCTCGCTGTTCGAGGACACCGGCGCCATCGTCGCCGCGATGACCACCAGCATCCCCGAGGCGCCGGGCAGCGGCCGCAACTGGGACTACCGCTTCTGCTGGCTGCGCGACGCCTTCTTCGTGGTGCGCGCCCTGAACGGCATCTCCGAGGTGGCCACGATGGAGGACTACCTGCGCTGGCTGCACAACGTGGTGGTGCGCTCGCGCGGCGGACACATCCAGCCCCTGTATGGCATCGGCCAGGAGGCCCACCTGCCCGAGTCCATCATGGAGCACCTGCCCGGTTACCGCGGCATGGGCCCGGTGCGGGTCGGCAACCAGGCGGCCGAGCATTTTCAGTACGACGTCTACGGCAACATCATCCTGGGCGCCTCGCAGGCCTTCCACGACCACCGGCTGATGCGGCGCTCGGGCCGGGCCGAGTTCGTCCACCTGGAGGCGGTCGGCGAGCAGGCCTTCCGGGTCCATGACTAGCCCGACGCCGGCATGTGGGAGCTGCGCACCCGGGCGCGGGTGCACACCTCGTCCTCCCTCATGTGCTGGGCCGCCTGCGACCGCCTGGCCAAGGTGGCCCGCGGCCTGGGGCTGCCGGGGCGCGAGTCGGTCTGGCGCGGGCGCGCCGACACCATCCGCGACCGCATCCTGCGCGAGGCCTGGAGCGAGCGGCGCCAGGCCTTCGCAGAGAGCTTCGGCGGCGAGGACCTCGACGCCAGCGTGCTGCTCATGGCCGAAGTGAACTTCATCGAGCCGCGCGACCCGCGCTTTCTTTCCACGGTGCAGGCGCTGGAGCGGTCGCTCTGCGACGGGCCCTTCATGCGCCGCTACGAGGCGCCCGACGACTTCGGCCGGCCGGAGACGGCCTTCAACATCTGCACCTTCTGGCGCATCGACACGCTCTCGCGCATCGGCCGCCACGAGGAGGCGCGCGAGATCTTCGAGATGATGCTGGCGACGCGCAACCCGCTGGGCCTGCTGTCGGAGGACACCCACGCCGCCACCGGCGAGATGTGGGGCAACTTCCCTCAGACCTATTCGATGGTCGGCCTGATCAACGCCGCGGTGCGCCTGTCGGCGCGCTGGGACACGGTGATCTGATGCCGCGCCTGGTGGTCGTCTCCAACCGGGTGGCCGACCCGCGCCGCACCGCCGCCGGCGGCCTGGCGGTGGCCCTGTCCGAGGCGCTGCAGGCCATGGGCGGGATGTGGTTCGGGTGGAGCGGCAAGGTGCTGGAGGCGGCCGAGGGCGGCAGGCCCGGCGAGGGCAAGGCGCACAGCCACCAGGCCGGCCCGGTGAAGCTGGTGACGGTGGACCTGAGCGCCGAGGATCACCGCGCCTACTACCTGGGCTACGCCAACGGCGTGCTCTGGCCGGTGTTCCACTACCGCCTCGACCTGGCCGACTTCGACGCCGGCTACATCGACGGCTACCGGCGGGTGAACCAGCTGTTCGCGCGGCTGCTCGCGCCGATGCTGAGGCCCGACGACCTGGTGTGGGTGCACGACTACCACCTCATGCCCCTGGCCGGCGAGCTGCGCGCGCTGGGCTGCCAGCAGCGCATGGGGTTCTTCCTGCACATTCCGCTGCCGCCGCCGATGATCCTGGCCGCCATCCCGGGCCACGACTGGCTGGTGCGGGGCCTGTGCGCCTTCGACGTGGCCGGCTTCCAGAGCGAGACCGACTACCAGCACTTCTGCGGCTACATCCAGCACGAGGCCAAGGCGCAGGACCTGGGCGAGGGCCGCTGGCGGGTGTTCAACCGCACGCTGCAGGCCGGGGCCTGGCCGATCGGCATCGATGTGGGCGAGTTCCAGGCGCTGGGAAATGCGCCGGAGGCGCGCGAAATGCACGCGCGCATGCGCAAGGAGTATTCACGCCGCATGCTGCTGGTGGGCGTGGACCGACTCGACTACTCCAAGGGCCTGCCCCAGCGCATGCGGGCCTTCCGGCTGCTGCTGCAGAAGCACCCCGAGACCCACCGCAGCGCCACCCTGGTGCAGATCGCCTCTCCCAGCCGCGAGGACGTCAGCGCCTACAGCGACATCCTCCACGAGCTCGAGAGCCTGTGCGGCTCGATCAACGGCAACTTCGGCGACCTGGAGTGGATGCCGGTGCGCTACATCCACCGCACCGTGGCCCGGCCGCGCCTGCCGGGCCTGTACCGCGCCGCGCGGGTGGCCCTGGTCACGCCGCTGCGTGACGGCATGAACCTGGTGGCCAAGGAGTTCATCGTCTCGCAGGACCCCGAGGACCCGGGCGTGCTGGTGCTCTCGCGCTTCGCCGGCGCCGCCGAGCAGCTGGAACAGGCCCTGCTGGTGAACCCCTACGACACCGAGGCCACCGCCGAGGCCATCGGGCTGGCGCTGCAGATGCCGCTGGAGGAGCGGCGGGCTCGGCACGAGGCGCTGCTGGCCACCTGCAGGAGCCAGGACGTGCACTGGTGGTGCGAGAGCTTCCTGCAGGCGCTGCGGCAGGCGCAGGCGGAGGAGTCGGGGACGCCCTGGCTGCGGCTTTAGTTCAGTCCTGCGGCGCCGGTTCAGGCGCAGGTTCTGACGCGGGGTGCAGCGGCACGACCTTCTGCTCGATCGCGCCGAACACGCTCTCGCCGTCACGGCCCTTCATCTCGATCTTCACCGTGTCGCCGAACTTCATGTAGCCGGTCTTGGCCGCGCCGTCCTGCAGGATCTCCATCGCGCGCTTCTCGGCGATGCAGCTGTAGCCCCGGGGCCACTCGAGGCGGCCGCCCTTGCCCTCGATGGGCATGTTGCTCACCGAGCCGGAGCCGACCAGGGTGCCGGCCTGCACCGCGCGGGTGCCGCACAGGTGGGCGATCAGCTGGCCGAAGTGGAAGGCCATGTCGGTGCCGGCCTCGTTCATGCCGACCTTGCGGCCGTTCCAGGCCACGCCCAGTGTGAGGTGGACGCGGCCGTCGCGCCAGGCCTCGCCCAGTTCGTCGGGGGTGACCGCCACCGGGCTGAAGGCGGTGGCCGGCTTGGCCTGGCAAAAACCGTAGCCCTTGGCGGTCTCGACCGGAACCAGCTCGCGCAGCGTGACGTCGTTGGCCAGCATCAGGAGGCGCACGCCCTCCAGGGCCTGCTCGGGCGAGGCGCCGCGGGCGACGTCACCGGTGATGGCGACGATTTCGGCCTCGAAGTCGACGCCGAGGTCTTCGAGTTCGACCACGATGTCCTCGCAGGCGCCAAGGAAGCCGTCGCCGGGCAGCTGATAGAGGCACGGCACGGTGGCCAGGTCCTCGGGCACCGGGGCGCCACGCGAGCGGCGCACGATGTCGACATGATTCAGGTAAGCCGAGCCGTCGGCCCACTGGCCGGTACGGGGCAGCGGCGCCATGCAGCGCGCGGGGTCGAAGGGAAAGGCGTGGCGCGCCTTGCCGTGGTTGAGGGCGTGGGACAGGTCCTGCAGCTGCGGGGCGATGAAGTTCCAGTCGTCCAGCGCCTGCTGCAGCCGGCCGGCGATGCCGGTGGCGTAGTGGGCCTGGGTCAGGTCACGGGACACGACGACGAGCTGGCCGTCGCGCGAGCCGTCCTTGTAGGTTGCAAGCTTCATGGGGTGGTGGGTGCCGGCGCGGACCTTAGCCTGTGGGCCATGTGTCTCCGCTTCGCCGCTGCGTCTTGAAGATCAGAAATTCTAGCCAGCCCTCCAGGGGCCGCCCCGCTGCTGCGGGCACGACGCCGGGCAGTCCCTCCGCTGCCGGCCCGGGGCCGGGCCGGCTGACCGCGTGGGCCTGTGCGGTGGCGGCCCTGCATCTGCTGCTGCTTTCGGCGCCGGCCATCGAGTCCTGGCGGGCGGGGCAGCGCCACCCGATGCCCCTGCGCGTCGCGGTGATCGGGCTGCCGGCCCCTCCAGGGATGCCCCAGCTGGCCAGCGCCCTATCGGTGCCGCCGCCCGTGGCGAACCTGGCCCGCCCTCCTGCCCGCCTGGCCGATCAAGCGACCGGACCCGCGCGAAGCCCTGCGCCCTCGCCCCCTGCATCGCCAGGACCGTCTTCCGAGGGCGCGGCGCGGGATTCCGCCTCACCTGCCACGCAGCGGGTCATCCCGCGCCTGCCCCCCTCGCGCACGCTGGCGTTCTCGGTGCACGGCCTGTCGCGCGGCATCCTGCTCGAGGGCGATGCCGTCCTGGCGTGGCGGCAGGACGGCCGCCGCTACGAGGCCGCGCTCTGGCAGGAGACCGGGACGGGCCGGCGCGAAATGCACAGCGTGGGCGAACTGACCGCCCAGGGCCTCGCCCCCTCGCGCTTTGGCGATCGGGTGGAGCGCCACGCGGGCGGCGGCAGCGAGCAGGCCGCGCACTTCGAGGCAAGCGAAGCCAAGGAGTCAGGCCCGGCGGACTCTGAGGCTTCCAGCGCGCCGGCGCGCCGCATCCGCTTCAGCGGCAACCAGCCGGACGCCCGGCTGCCCGCCGACGCCCAGGACCGCGTGAGCGTGCTGCTCCAGCTGTCCGCTCATGTGGCCGGACTTGCCCGCATGCTGCAGCCCGGCGATCGGCTGACCTATCCGGTCGCGACCGCCCGCGGCGCGGGCCGCTGGGAATTCCGCTTCGAGGCAGAGGAGTTGCTGGACCTGCAGCCCCCCGAGGGCGCCGCGCCGCGTCCGCCGCTGCCCACCCTGCGCCTGCACCGCCGGCCCGAAGGGTCACACGACCTCGACCTGGTGATCTGGCTGGCCCCCGCCCTGGACTACCTGCCGGTGCGCTGGCGTCTGACACAGGACAACGGCGACTGGCTGGAGCAGCGCTGGACCGGTGCCGACCCGCCTTGAGGATGCCGGCGCCCACCCTGAATGCCAGGGAGATGCTTGCGCACCGGACGGCCCGTCTTGAAAGCGGCGCCGGCGACGCCAACTGGCAGTGCATCAGGTTACCGATGCATCGCCACAGGGAGGGGCGACCCATGCACATGCTTTACGACTCGGACAGCTTCGTGGTGGTCCACATGCTGGCCAACGAGGCGGCCGAGGGCGAGCCGACGCCGGGCGAGGCCCGGCACGGTTTCGAGATCGTCGACAAGCGCGCCAACAAGGAGGTCTATCTGGACGGCAGCTGGGCCGAGGTATTCCAGCGCCAGATCCTGGCCTGGCAGCAGCAGACGCCGACGCAGGAGGAGGTCGAGGACACGCTGGAGCGCTACGCCGAACTGGCGCAGAACCCGCTGGTGATGCACTGACCGGACATCGACTCTCCGGGACACCTCTGGCCGGCGCCCGAGGCCGGCCAGGCCCGGGCGCTCAGCTCGCCCGCCCGTAGCGCCAGCGGTACAGCGGCTCCACCAGCAGCAGCACCGCCACCAGGCGGAAGACCTGGAAGGCGGTCACCATCGGCACGCCCAGCTGCAACACCTTGGCGGTGATCGCCATCTCGGCAATGCCGCCGGGCGAGGTGCCGAGCACCAGCGTGCCCACGCCCAGGCCGGTGACCTGGGCCAGCACCCAGGCAAAGCCCAGGCACAGGGCGATGGCACCCAAGGTGGCCAGCGCCACTATCGCCATCCAGCGCGGCGCATGGCCCAGGAACTCGCGACGGAAAAGCACCCCGAGGCTGACCCCGATCACCAGCTGGGCGGCACTCGAGACGAAGGGCGGCATGGCCGACAGCGGCACGGCCGCCAGCGACAGGCCCATGGCCACCGCCAGGCCGCCGATGAACCAGGGGTTGGCCCAGCGCAGGCGGGACATCGCCACGCTGGCCAGGCCGGCGGCGGCGAGCAGCAGGACCAAGGGCAGCCAGCGCACGTCCCGCACGCCGGGCAGGCTGCCGTCCAGGCCGTGCAGGTCGGCCCAGGTGATGCCGAAGGGGATGATCACCGTGACCACCAGCACCCGAATGCTGTGCGCGCCGGCGACCAGGTCAGTGCGGGCGCCTTCGCGCTCGGCCAGCAGCGTCATTTCCGACGCGCCGCCGATGGCGCCCGAGAAGTAGCTGGTCGCGCGCAGCGCCTGCGGTGTTCCGGTCAGTCCCTTCAGGCCCACCCGGTGCAGGAACTCGCCCAAGACCCATCCCACGGCCAGCGCCCAGGCGACCGTGAGCAGCACCACCCACCACAGCGACCCCATCACCCGCAGGATCTCGGGCGTGAAGTACAGGCCCAGCGAAGCGCCGATGACGCACTGGGCGGCATTGCGCAGGGGCGCGGCGCTGGCAGTGGGCGCGCCGGCAATGGACGCCAGCGCGGTGGCCAGAAGCGGCCCCATCATCCAGGGCAGGGGCAGCTGCAGGGCGCGCCAGGCCAGGGCGGCCGCAAGGGCCAGCACCAGGGTGGCGGCGAGTCGGACCAGGGAGCGGACAGGCACTCAGGCGTGGCGCTTGATCGCGTCGGCCAGGGTGTTGACCATCTGGTCGATGTGCCCGCGCTCGACGATGTAGGGCGGCGCGATCACCAGCACGTCGCCCGCCGGGCGCACCAGGGTGCCGCGCTTGAAACAGTCGAGGAAGATTTCATAGGCGCGCTTGCCCGGCAGGCCGGCCATCGGCGCCAGTTCCACCGCCGCCGCGCAGCCCAGGCTGCGGATGCCGATGACGTTGGGCAAGCCCGTGAAGGCGCTGTGGAAGGCGTCGCCCAGCACCTGGCCCATTTCCCCGGCGCGCGCGAACAACTGCTCCTGCTCGAACAACTCCAGCGTGGCGATGGCCGCGGCGCAGGCCACCGGATGGCCGGAGTAGGTGTAGCCGTGGAAGAACTCGATCACGTGCTCGGGCGCGTCGGTCTTCATCATCGCGTCGTAGAGCTTGTCGCGGCAGATCACCCCGCCCAGAGGGATGACGCCGTTGGTCACGCACTTGGCGAAGTTGAGCATGTCCGGCACCACGCCGAACCAGTCGGATGCGAAGGCGCTGCCCATGCGGCCGAAGCCGGTGATCACCTCGTCGAAGATCAGCAGGATGCCG
>CAZCTU010000013.1:0-15072 GCA_964501495.1 uncultured Ramlibacter sp. | reverse complement strand
GCCGTCCAGGACCCCCTGACCGGCAAGGCCTTCGGCGCCAAGGCGATCCACGACCTGCGCCTGGAGGGCGGCCACGCCCGCCTCACCCTCGAGATGGGCTACCCCGCGCGCAGCCAGCACGCCGCGATCGCCGGGGCCCTCTCGCAGGCCGGCCGCGCCGTGCCCGGGGTGACGGAAGTGGCGGTCGACTTCCGGCTCAACGTCGTCCCCCATGTGGTGCAGCGGGGCCTGCAGCCCCTGCCGGGCGTGAAGAACATCATTGCGGTGGCTTCGGGCAAGGGCGGCGTGGGCAAATCGACCACCTCGGCCAATCTGGCACTGGCCCTGGCCGCCGAGGGCGCCCGGGTGGGCCTGCTGGACGCCGACATCTACGGCCCCAGCCAGCCGATGATGATGGGGCTCGCCGGCCGGCCCGAGAGCGCCGACGGCAAGACCATGCAGCCCCTGGTGGGCCACGGCGTGCAGGTCATGTCCATCGGCTTCCTGGTCGACGCCGACCAGGCCATGATCTGGCGCGGTCCCATGGCCACCCAGGCGCTCGACCAGCTGCTGCGCCAGACGAACTGGCAGGACCTGGACTACCTCGTGGTCGACATGCCCCCGGGCACTGGCGACATCCAGCTCTCGCTCTCGCAGCGGGTGCCCATGACCGGCGCCGTCATCGTCACCACCCCGCAGGACATCGCGCTGCTTGACGCGCGCAAGGCGGTGAGCATGTTCGACAAGGTGGGCGTTCCGATCCTGGGCCTGGTGGAGAACATGGCGGTGCACGTCTGCTCGAACTGCGGTCACGCCGAGCACATCTTCGGTGAGGGCGGCGGCCAGCGTTACGCCGCCGAGCGCGGCATCGCCTACCTCGGCGCGCTGCCCCTGCACATCGCGATCCGCGAGCAGGCCGATGGCGGCCGGCCCACGGTGGTGGCCGAGCCCGAAGGACAGCTGGCCGGCCTGTACAAGGCGGTGGCCCGCCAGGTCGGCACGGCGGTGGCCGCGCGCACCAAGGACTACTCGTCCAAGTTCCCGACCATCACCCTTTTCAAGGGAACCTGAGCGCAAGGGCACCTGAGCCCGCCCGGGCATCCCGCGGGCCACCCACCCGCGGTTGCTGCGGACCTGCGTCACCGGCCCGAACGTCCTGCCCCCGGAGGACTGGCCTGAAAGAGTCCGCCGAGGCGGATGTCCTGCTCTTGCGGTAGACAGACGTCGCAAGGTGTAAGGCGCGGCCCATGCGCAGGGCGGCGCTCCCTAGCATCCCCTTGTCTTTTCATCTCCAAGAGGGGCGGGGCGTGGTCATGTTGACACCGATGCGGGCCGTGTTCGTGGGCGATGGCAGCCTGGTAGTCCGATGCGCCGAGGCCTTCGCCCGCGCCGGCCATGGGGTGGTCCGCGTGGCCAGCGCCGACCCGCAGGTCCTGGCCTGGGCGCAGGACGAGGGCCTGCCCTCCGAGCAGGCGGGCGAGGTGCCGCGCTTCGAGGGCGACGACTTCGACTGGCTGTTCTCCATCGGCTGGCTGCACCGGCTGCCGCCGCCCCTGCTGGCGCGCGCCCGCCGGCTCGCGCTCAATTTCCACGACGGCCCGCTGCCTCGCCACGGCGGCCTCAACGCGCCGGCCTGGGCGCTGCTGGAGGGCTGCCGCCACCACGGCGTCACCTGGCACGAGATGACGCCCGCGCTCGACGCCGGGCGCGTCGCCTGCGAGCTGTCCTTCGACCTCTCGCCCGACGAGACCGCCTTCAGCCTCGCGACCCATTGCCACGAGGCGGGGTACCAGTCCTTCCTCACCCTCCTGGCGCAGATCACGCAGGGCACGCTGGCGCTTCGCGCACCGGCCGGCGCGCCACGGCTGCATGGCCGCCACCAGCGGCCGGCGGCCCTGGGCACGCTGGACTGGCGGCGTTCCGCCGCCGATCTGGCGGCGACGGTGCGCGCCCTGGACTTCGGTCCACTGCCCAATCCGCTCGCCTGTGCCAAGGTGCTGTGCGAGGGACGGCTCCTGCGTGTGGGCGGTGCCCAGGAGGCGACCCGCGGCGAATGGGAGGCAGGGCCTGAAACGGTGGCCTCTCACGATCGCGACGCGTTGGCAACGGACCCGCGTGACCAGGCCCCTCGCGAGCTGGCCGACTCCACCGCCTCGGCCGACCCCGCCGGCACCGTGCCTCATGCCTGGCGGCCCGCCGAGCCCGGCACCGTCATTGCCGCCCGGGAGGCCACGTGGTGGCTGGCCACCGGCCGCGGCGTGCTCCGGCTCGAGGGCCTGCAGGCGGTCGATGGCGGGCCGCTGCCGGCCTTGTCTGCCGGCGCGCGGCTCGACGCCCTCGCGCCCTCCACCCTGCAGCGGCTCGCGCAGGCGCGGCCGGCGCTGGCCCGTGCCGAGGTCGCGTGGCGGCCGCGGCTCATCGCCCTCGCGCAGGCGCAGCTGGCCCAGCTGCCCCACCCCCGCCTGCATCCGGCCAGCGCCTCGCCACCGCAGCCCTTCGAGGTGGCGCTGCCCGCGCCAGCGCCTGTGCAAGATGGGTCGCCGCATGACTGGCTTGCGGCCTGTGCCGCGTGGCTGGCCGCCGTCTCCGGCGAGCCGGCGGTGGGCCTTCGCTGGCGCGATCCGGCGCTGGCGCGCGCCAGCGAAGGCCTGCCGCCCTTTGCCTTCGGCTGGTGGCCCCTGCTGCTGGAGGTCCGTCCCGGTCAGCGCGCCAGCGAGCTGCGCGAGGCGGCGCGGGGCCTGCTGGCGCAGGTGCAGACCGACGGCCCGGTGAGCGCCGACCTGCGCTGGCGCCTCGGCCGGCCCGCGCCCGCGCACCCGGTGTTCGGCGTCTGCGTGGGGGCGGCGCCCCAGGACCCTGGCTTCGACGCACCCGAGATCTGCCTGATGGTCCCTGAGGACGCGGCGACTGGCGGGACTGGCCCGGCGCCCTGGCGGCTGCGGTTCGACGCGCGCCTCTGGCCGGTGGAAGTCGCCAGAGAAATCGCCGCGCAGCTCGGCGTGTGGATGCATCGCTTCGCCACGCACGAGGGCACGCTGTCGCAACTCTCGCTGCTGCCCGCGCAGGACGAGGTGCGCCTGCAGGCCCTCAACGACACCGCTACGCCGGTGGACCTGCAGGGTGGGGTCTGGCAGGCGGTTGCTCAGGGGCTGTCCCACCAGCCGCAGGCGGTGGCGCTGGAGTGGGAGGGCGGATGCCTGGACCGGGCCGGCCTGCTGGCGCAGGTGCAGGCCCTGGCGGCGGACCTGCGCCGCCAGGGGCTGGCCCCGGGCGAGGTGGTGGGCGTATGCCTGCCACGCGGCGCGTCGCTGGTGGCGTCGGTGCTGGCGGTGCTCGCCTGTGGCGGCGCCTACCTGCCGCTGGACCCGCACTACCCCGCCGAGCGCCTGCGCTTCATGTGCCGCGACGCCGGCCTGCGGCGGGTGCTGGGCGACGCCGGCGTGGCCGCCTTGCTGGAGCTGCCGCCCGAGGCGGTGATCCCGCCGCAGCTGTTCGCGGCGTCCTTGGCGTCTGAAAGTTCTGCGAGTTCTGCGAGTTCTGCGAGTTCTGCGAGTTCTGCGAGTTCTGCGATGTCGGCGGAGGACCGTGCGGACGGGCCCGCAGCCCCTGCGCCGGGCGACCTCGCCTACCTGATCTACACCTCCGGCTCCACCGGCCAGCCCAAGGGCGTGCAGGTCACGCAGGGCGGCGTGCTCAATTTCTTCGCCGGCATGGACCGCGTGCTCGCGCCGAAGGCCGAGGCGGCGGGGCGCTGGCTGGCGGTGACCAGCCTGTCCTTCGACATCTCGGTGCTGGAGCTGCTCTGGACGCTGGCCCGTGGCTACACGGTGGTGATCCACGACGCGGCGCAGCCCGCACCGGCCGTCATCGCCTCCACCACCTCTTTGCGGCCGGAAGCGGTGACGCAGTTCAGCCTTTTCTACTTTGCGAGCGAAGACGCCGGCGGTCCCCAGGGCAATGAAGGCGGCGAGGGCGGCGCATCGCGCAAAGGCGGGGCGGCAAGTCCCGAGGGGGGGGGATTCGGGCACTCCCGCGTGGGCCTTGATGCGTACCGCCTCCTGCTCGAAGGCGCGCGCTTCGCCGACCGCCACGGCTTCGCCGCGGTGTGGACGCCCGAGCGCCATTTCCACGGCTTCGGCGGCCCCTTCCCCAACCCGGCACTGGCCGCTGCGGCCCTGGCGATGGTGACGCGCCGCGTGCAGCTGCGCGCGGGCAGCTGCGTGCTGCCCCTGCACCATCCGCTGTCGGTCGCCGAGGACTGGGCCCTGGTCGACCGGCTCTCCGGTGGCCGGGTCGGCGTGTCCTTCGCCGCCGGCTGGCAGCCGCAGGATTTCGTGCTGGCGCCGCAGGCCTGGGCGGGACGGCGCGAGCAGCTGTTCGCGGGCATCGACGCGGTGCGGCGGCTCTGGCGCGGCGAGGCGATGGACTGGCCCGGGCCGGAGGGCCGGACGGTGTCGGTGCGCACCCTGCCTCGGCCGGTGCAGCCCGAGCTGCCGGTGTGGGTGACGGCCGCCAGCAACCCGCAGACCTTCGCCGAGGCCGGGCGCGCCGGCTGCCACCTGCTCACGCACCTGTTGGGGCAGTCGGCGCAGGAGCTCGCGCCCAAGATCGCGGCCTACCGCGGCGCCTGGCAGGCGGCCGGCCACCCAGGGCGCGGCCAGGTGGCGCTCATGCTGCATGCCCTGGTCGGCGACGACGAGGACGCGGTGCGGGAGGCCGCGCGCGGCCCGCTCAAGGCCTACCTGCGCAGCGCGATGGACCTGATTCGCCGGGCCGACTGGCGCTTCCCGACCTTCGCATCGTCGGGGGCGGAGCCGGGTACGGCCACCGGCCCGATCCCGGGCGCCTTGTCCGACCTCGCCGATCGCCCGCCCACCCCCGAGGAGACCGAGGCCCTGCTCGAGCACGCCTTCGAGCGCTACTGGCGCGGCAGCGCCCTGATCGGATCGCCGGCACGCTGCCTGGCGCTGGTCGACGCGCTGCGGGCGCAGGGCGTGGACGAGATCGCCTGCCTGATCGACTTCGGCGTCGACGCCAGCCAGGCGCTCGCGCACCTGCCGGACCTGCACCGCCTGATGCAGCTGGCGCAGCGGGAGACCCGCCAGGCCCAGACTTGCGCGCCGACTGCATCGCCGGCGTTGCCCGCGGCGGCGCGCGCGGCGTCGGTAGCGTCGGTAGCGTCGGTAGCGTCGGCGATCCGGCGCGCGCGCATCACCCACCTGCAGTGCACGCCCTCGCAGGCCGCCATCCTGCTGGCTGACGCGGCGGGACGGCAGGCCCTCTCGCAGCTGGAGGCGCTGCTGGTGGGCGGCGAGGCGCTGCCGCCGGCGATGGCCAGGGCGCTGCGCGCGCAGGTGCCCGGGCAAGTCCTCAACATGTACGGGCCGACCGAGGCCACCGTCTGGTGCAGCGCCTGGCCGCTGCCCGCGCGTGGCTCAGGCGCGGGGGACGGAGAGCGGGAAGGAGAAGGGGAGAAGGAGGAAGCCGTCTCGCTGGGCCGGCCTCTGGCCAACGTCACCCTGCATCTGCGCAACGCCTGGGGCCAGGAGTGCCCCGCCTTCGTACCCGGCGAGCTGTGCGTGGGCGGCGCCGGCCTGGCGCGCGGCTACCACGCACGGCCGGAACTCGACGCGCAGCGCTTCATCGACGACCCGCTCTGCGCCGGCCGCCGCCTGTACCGCACCGGCGACCAGGTGCGCCGTCGTCCGGACGGCGCCCTGGCCTTCCTGGGGCGCCTGGACCACCAGGTCAAGATCCGCGGCCACCGCATCGAGCTGGGCGAGATCGAGGCGGTGCTCGCCCGGGAGGCGGGCGTGCGCGAGGCGGTGGTGGTGGCCTGCCAGGCGGGTGCGGGCGAGGGCTGGCTGCAGGCCTTCGTGACCGCGCAGCCGGGACGGCTGCCACAGCCGCTCGACCTCTCACGCGCGCTGGCCCGGCAGCTGCCCGAGTTCATGCTGCCCCGGAGCATCTCGCTGCGTGACCGGCTGCCGCTCACGCCCAATGGCAAGGTCGACCGGCAGGCACTGGCGGCCTCGGGCCAGGCCCGGCCGCCGCATCCGCCGCAATTGCCGAACCGGTCCCGCTCGCCAAGTGCGTTGGCCGAGCCGGTCTCCGACGCCGGCCTCGCGGCCGCAGCAGCTGGGAACGAAACGACCGCCGAAACAGGTGCCAACTTGCGCCGCTTCGAGGCCCTGGTCGGTGGCATCTGGCGCGGCGTGCTCGCCCGCCAGGACGTGGGCCGCGAGGCCAACTTCTTCGACATGGGCGGGCACTCGCTCGCGGTGCTCCAGGTCCAGCGCCGGCTGCGCGAAGCCACCGGGATCGAGATTGCGATCACCGACATGTTCCGCCTGACCACGGTCGCGGCCCAGGCCCGTTACCTCGTCGGGCAACAGACGCCGGCGCAGCGGCTGTCCGCATCGGCGCTGGTGCTGGACGGGGTACCGCTGCCGCTGCCGGGGACTGCCCTGTCGCCGTCGTCGCCCCCGGGCCCCTTGCCGATCTCGCCGGGGCAGGGCCGTGCCCAGGCACGGCGCGCGCTGCGGACCCCCCTTCCGGGCTGAGAAGCCGTGAATGCATCCACAGCTTCTGAGGCGCATGGATGAACCAAGGCCACGCGCCCCCGGCATCGGTCGCGGTGGTGGGTCTGGCCGGCCACTTCCCCGGCGCCGCCGACTGGCGGGCCCTGTGGCGTCTGCTGCGCGAGGGGCGCGAGGCCACTTGTCGCCTGGACGACGCTGCGCTGCGCGCCGCCGGCGTGAGCGCGCAGGACCTGGCGGACCCGCACTACGTGCGCGCCTGCCTGCCGCTGGCCGACATGGAGTGCTTCGATGCCGGCTTCTTCGGCATCAGCCCGCGTGACGCGGCGGTGATGGACCCGCAGCACCGGCACTTCCTCGCGTGCTGCTGGGAGGCGATGGAAGACGCCGGCCATGTGCCCGGCAGCGGCCCGGGCCGCTTCGCGGGCGCGGTGGGCGTCTTCGGCGGCTGCGGCCTGCAGGCCTATTTCGCCCGGCACCTGCTGCCCAACGCCGCGCTCCTGCGGTCCATGGGCCTCTTCCTGCTGCGGCACACCGGCAACGACAAGGACTTCCTCACCACCCGGGTGTCCTACCTGCTGGACCTGCGCGGGCCGAGCGTGGCGGTGCAGACCGCCTGCTCCACCTCGCTGGTGGCGGTGCACCTGGCGGCGCAGAGCCTGCTCGCGGGCGAGTGTGACCTCGCGCTGGCCGGCGGCGCCAGCATCGAGCTGCCCCACCGCGTGGGCTACCGCTTCGCGCCTGGCGAGATCCTCTCGCCCGATGGCCGCTGCCGCGCCTTCGACGACGCGGCGCAGGGCACTGTCTTTGGCAGCGGCGTGGGCGTGGTGGCCCTGCGCCGGCTGGAGGACGCGCTGCGCGAGGGCGACGCGATCTGGGCGGTGATCCGTGGCTCCGCGGTCAACAACGACGGCCATGCCAAGGCCGGCTACCTCGCGCCCGGCCTGGACGGGCAGGTGCAGGTGGCGGCCGAGGCGCTGGCCATGGCCGGCCTCGAGGGGCGTGACGTCGACTACATCGAGGCGCACGGCACCGGCACGCCGGTGGGCGACCCGATCGAGGTCGCGGCGCTGGCGCAGGCCTATGCCGGCGCGGCGCCCGGCGCGATCGGCATCGGGTCCATCAAGACGAACATCGGCCACCTCGACACCGCCGCCGGCGTGGCCAGTCTGATCAAGGTCTGCCTGGCCCTGCGGCACGGCCACCTGCCGCCGAGCCTTCACTTCGAGCGGCCCAACCGCCACTTCGGCGTCGGGCTGCCGCTGCGGGTGCTGGGGGAAGGGCGGCCCTGGCCCCGCAGCGCGCGGCCCCGCCGCGCGGCGGTGCATGCGCTGGGCGTGGGCGGCACCAACGCGCACCTGGTGCTCGAAGAGCCGCCCGCGTTCGTGCAGCCTGTCCCGGCGATGGACGATGCCGGCGATGCGCCGCCCTGGCAGCTGCTGCCCCTGTCCGCGCGCAACGAGCCGGGCCGCGATGCCTTGCTCGCGCGCTGGCGTGACTGGCTCGGGAACACGGCGGCCGACGCGGCGCGCGGTGAGCCCGGTGTCACGGCCGATGCACCCGCGCCGGCGCGACGCGACGGCCTGCCCCTGCCGGAAGATGTGCCGCCGCTGGCGCACGCAGCCTTCACCTTGCAGCAGGGGCGCGCGCACCAGGCCTGGCGGGTGGCCTGGGTGGCCTGCGACTGGCCAGGCCTTCGCCTCGCCTGGCCCGCAGAGGCGCTGCCGCCGGATGCTGCGGGCTGTGCGCGGCCTCCCACGGCCGTGGGCGATGCCGGCAGCGGCGCGGCGACGGTGCTGCAGGTGCAGGGGCATGCGGGCGAGTCGCCCCCCGAGGTCGCCTGGCTGTTCCCCGGCGCCGGCTCGCACCGGCCGGGCGCCTGCCGCGACCTGATGGCGCTGCCCGCTTTCGCCGAGGCGGTGCGCGAGTGCCTGGCCGCCCTGCCGCCCGAGGCCCCCGAGGGACTGGAGCGGTGGCTGTTCGACCCTGCGGCCGGCGACTGGCTCGCCTCGCCTGCCTGCGGCCTGCCGGCGCTCCTGATCCTCGAGCTGGCGCTCGCGCGCCTGTGGGAGGCGGCCGGCATCACGCCCTGCGCGGTCATGGGCCACAGCGCCGGCGAGGTGGCCGCGGCCTGCGTGGCCGGCCTGCTCACGCTGCCCGACGCCCTGGCCCTGGCCTGCGCGCGCGGGCGGCTGCTGGCCCAGGCCGGCGGCGGCCTGCTCGCGGTCGAGGCCAGCGAGGCGCGCATCCAGCCCTGGCTGGCTGAAGAAGGCCTGGACCTGGCCGCGGTCAACGCGCCCGGCCTGTGCACCGTCTCGGGCCCGCCCGAGGGACTGGAGGGGCTGGCTGTGTGTCTGGCTGCCGAAGGCATCGCCTGCCGCCGCCTGCCCCTGTCCGTGGCGGCCCACTCGCGCGCGGTGGAGCCTTTCATGCGGGAGCTGATGGCGCACGCCGAGGCGATGCAGCCGCGGCGCGCGCAGCGGCCCTTCGTCTCCGCGATGGACGGGCGCTGGGTCCTGCCGGGGGAGGGTCTTGAGGTGGGCTACTGGGCCCGGCACATGCGCCAGCCGGTGCGCTGCGACCTCGCAATGGCCCGCCTGGCGCTGGCGCATCCGCAGGCCACCTGGCTCGAGTGCGGGCCCGGTCAGGCCCTGTGCGCGCTGGCCCGCGCGAATGCCGATCCCGATGCTGGCAGCCGCCGGCTCGTGCTCGCGTCGGCCGGCCGGCCCAGCGAGGGCGGAGAAGACCTGCCTGCGCTGCTGGCCGCAGCGGGCAGCCTCTGGTGCCAGGGCGCCGAGCTGCGCTGGGCGGCCTTGCGCGGGCAGCGGCCCTGCCGGCGCGTGTCGCTGCCCACCACGGTCTTCGCCCGTGACCGCCATTGGATCGAGGCGCCGCGCGAACGTGGTGTGGACGTGCGGCAGCCACCGGACGATGGACCCGGCACCTCGAGTCCTTCAGGCGACCCGGGCCTCTCGAACACGTCGGCCGCATCGCCGCCGGTCTCGGGCGAGGGCGACCTCCCGGCCCGGGCGCTGCCTCCTCGCCTCACCGACACGGAGGACTGGTTCACCCACGACGTCTGGGTGCCGCGTCCCCTGCCGCCCGAACCGGCCATGAGGCGGCAGGCGCTGGCGTTCTGGTGGATCCTGGGTGCATCGTCTGCGTGGGGGACGGCCCTGGTGCGCCTGCTTGCGGCGCAGGGCATCGCCTGCGTCCTCGACCCCCGGGACCTGGGCACCGGCAAGGCGCCCGAGGTCGTCATTCATCTGGGAGCGCTGACGCAAGCCGGCCAGGACCCGGGCCCTGCCCCCGGCGCGGTCGCTCTGTCCGGATTCGACGACGCGATCCGGTTCGCGCGTGACTGGCTCGACGCCGGCATCGAGATGCCTTCCCGCTGGCTGTTCGTCACCGCGGGCGCCCTGCCCGTGGCGGGCCAGCGTCCGCGCGCGCCGCTGCAGGCCTGGGCCCTGGGGCCAGCCCTCGTCTTTCCAAGAGAGCTGCCGGGGGTGCAGGCGCGTCTGGTGGACCTCGACCCGGACCTGGCGCCGGAGGCTGCGGCGCAGGCCTTGCTGGCCGAAGCCGGGTGCGAAGAGGGCTGGCACCCGTCGGCGCAGATGAAGGATCAGAGGAAGGAGCAGGTGCAGGTCTCGGGTTGGCGCCAAGGCCAGCGCTGGGTCTCGGGCCGGGAGCGTGCTGCGGCATGGCCGCAGGACCCGGAACGCGGTGCTTCCCCGCGCAGCCAGCCGCCCCTTCCTCCGCGGCTTCGGCAAGGCGGCCTGTACCTCGTCACCGGCGGCCTGGGGGGGCTCGGGCTCCTGTTGGCGCAGTGGCTGGCGCGCCGCTGCCGGGCGCGGCTGGCCCTGGTGGGGCGACACCCGCCGGGGCCGGCGCAGCGGGCGCTGCTGCAGGCGATCGAAGCCGACGGCGCCGAGGTGCGTGTGTTCGCCGCCGACGTTGCCGATGCGGCGCGCATGGCGGAGGTCGTGGGCGAATGCACCCGGCGCTGGGGGGCGATGCATGGCGTCTTCCATGCCGCCGGCGAAATCGGCGACGCGCCGCTGGCCCTGCGGCTGCTTGCCGACATGCACCGCCTGATCGCCGGCAAGGCCGGGGGGGCGGCGGTGCTGGACCGCCTGCTCCCGGGCCCGCTGGATGTCTTCGCGGTGTTCTCCTCGAGCAGCGTGTGCCTGGGCCCGCCCGGCCAGGTGGACTATGTGGCAGCCCATGGGCTGCTGGAGTCGCTGGTGGCCGGCCGCACCGACGGCCTCGTGCTGCGCTGGGGCGTGTGGGCCGACCGCGGCATGGCGGCGCGTCACGCGGGACTCGCCGCCGGCGCGTCGCATCCCCTGCTCGGTCCCTGTGCGGCGCGCGAAGGCGGCTGGCGCTTCGAGTCCACGCTCGATGCGCGCTTGCACTGGACGCTGCGGGAGCACCGGGTGGCGGGCCGACCCGTGTTGCCCGGCACGGCCTCCCTGGAGCTGGCGCGCGCCGCGGCCGCCTGCGCACTCGCGATGGCCGAGGGAAGTCCGCGAGGCGAACGGGAGGCCGCTGGGGTTCCCGCTTCCGCCGGGGCGCTGGCCTGGCGGGTCTGTGACTGGGCCTGGGAAGCCGCCATGGTTTTCGGCGACGCGCCACGGCGGCTGCGCGTGGACCTCGACGCCGTGCCAGGGGAGGGTACGGGCTGGCAGGTCCGTATCGACAGCCAGGAGCCGGGCGAGGCGGGCTGGGTGCGGCATGCGCGGGGCCGCATCCTGCGACAGACGGCCGGGGCGGCGCCGGCACCCGTTCGGGTCCGGACCCGAGGGTCGCCGGGCTGCGCGCCGCAGGCGGGCCATCCGGCGTTGTTCCTCGGCCCGCGCTGGGATTGCGTCACGGAACTGGCCGAGGAGATCGGGGGCAACGATGGCGGCGGTGGTGATGCCGATGAGGCAAGCAACGGGGTGGTGGCCGCCGGACACCTGGCTTTGCGCCCGGGCTTTCAGCAGGAGGTGCAGGACTGGCCCTGGCATCCGGCCCTGCTCGACATCGCGCTCACCCTGGGGCTGCCGGTGAGGCGGGAGCCGCATGACGCCGGGGGGCGTTCCCCCTTGTACGCGCCCGTGGCCCTGGGCTGCGCCGTCCTGCCTTCTTTATTGCCTGCGCGGCTGGTCAGCGTGTGCACGCGGCGCGAGGCCTGGCCCGGCGGTGCGCTCACGCTGGACCTGCAGCTGCAGGACGAGACCGGCGCGGTGCTCGGGTGGGCGCAGGGGCTGCGGATGCTGGCGGTGGACCCGAGCGCCCTGGCCCGCGAACCGGCGACGGCACCTGGCCCGGCGAACCCGTTGCAGCGCCTGGTGGCCAGCGGCCTGCGCGCGGAGGACGCGGACGCCGTCTTCGAGCGCGCGATGGCCACGCGACAGCCGGTGCTCACCGTGTCCACCCTGGACCTGGCAGCCCTGCGGGCCTGGTTCGACGCCGCGGACCCTCGGCCGCCCCAACTGCCTGCGCATGGCGAGGCCTCCGGCCCGCACGCGGGAGAAGTAGCCCCGCGCTCGTCCCTCACGCCGCTGGAGACTTCACTGGCCGCGATCTGGCGGGAGCTGCTGGGGGTGCCGCCGCAGCGCGGGGACGACTTCTTCGCGCTCGGCGGCCATTCGCTGGTGGCGGTGCGCCTGTTCGCGCGGGTGCGCCGGCAGTTCGGCGTGGACCTGCCGCTGGCCACGCTGTTCGAGGCGCCGACGCTCGCCCGGCTGGCGGCGCGGATCGCACAGGCCCAGGAGGGCGCGCCGCCGGTGGTGGACCCGACATCCCCGGTCACGGCGGACCCACCGGCGCCTGCCCCTGCATCTGTCCGCACGTCCACGCCTACCTCTGGACTCGCGCCGGTACCTGCCTCTCCCGCAGCGGCCAATCGGGCCAATCGGGCCGATCGGGCCGATCCGACGCCCACCGCGTTGCCCAGATCGACCCTCACATCGGCCCCCACGTCGACCCCCACGCCCTGGTCGCCCCTGGTCGTCATCCGCCCCGCGCCCCCGGATCACCCGGCGCGCCGGCCCCTCATCTGCGTGCACGGCGCGGGCGGCAACGTGCTCAATTTCCGCCTGCTCGCCGACCGGCTCGACCCGGGCCAGCCCTTCTTCGGCCTGCAGGCCCAGGGCGTGGATGGGCGCCTGCCGCCCCTGGACAGCATCGAGGCGATGGCCACCCAGTACCTCGCCGCCCTGCGCGAGGCCTGCCCCGCGGGTCCCTACCGCCTCGCGGGCTATTCCGCCGGCGGCGTGATCGCGCTGGAGATGGCGCGCCAGCTGGCCCTCGCCGGCGAGCGGGTGGAGCTGCTCGCGATGATCGACACCCTGTGCCCGGTCGCGGCCCGCCGCCCGGTGCCCCTGTGGCGGCGCCTCTGGCTGATGCGGCGCTGGTCGCCGCGCTTCGCCCTGGCGTGGCCCGCGCGCCGCCGGCAGGGGCGTGAGGACGCGGCGCGCCATGCCCAGGCCCTGGCCCGGCGGGCGCGGGGCGAGGCCCTGCCCCCCGAGCTGACCGAGGCGCTCCTGTTCCACAACTTCCTCGGGGCGCAGGCGCGCTACCAGCCGGCGCCGTGGACGGGCGACCTGCACCTGTTCCGGGCCCGCGAGGCGGAAGTGCCCTACCTCGCCGCCGGCGAGTGCCTGGGGTGGGAGCGCTGGGTGCGCGGACGCATCGAGGTGACCGCCATCAGCGGTTCCCACTTCTCCATGATGCGCGACCCCGGCCTCGGCGAATTGGCCAATGCCCTGGGCGCGGCGCTGGACAGGTTGGATGGGTTACCGTATCGGCCATGTCTCCCACCCGCCGTCCTCCCACCCCCTGGCAACTTGGCTGGCGCATGCTCAGGCGCGACCTCCGCGCCGGCGAGCTGGGCCTGGTGGTGGCGGCCATTTTTCTCGCGGTGGCGGCGCTGACCGCGGTCGGTTTCTTCGCCGACCGGCTGCAGGCGGGCCTGGCCCGTGACGCCCGCCAGCTCCTGGGCGGCGACGTGGTGGTGGTGAGCGACAACCCGACGCCGCCGCAGTTCGCGCAGCAGGCGCGGGCCCTCGGCCTGAAGTCCGCCGCAACCGTGTCCTTTCCGACCATGGCCCGGGCCGAGGACGCGCAGGGGGGCGCCACCCGGCTGGTGGCGCTCAAGGCGGTGACGCCTGGCTACCCGCTGCGGGGAAAGCTGCAGGTCGCCCCGGCGGCGGGCGAGCCCGGCGCGGCCACCGACACGATTCCCACGCGTGGCGAGGCCTGGGTCGACGCGCCGCTGCTGGACGCCCTGGCCCTGCGCGTGGGCGACCCGCTGGCCCTCGGTGATGCCTCGCTGCGCATCACCCGCGTGATCACCGCCGAGCCCGATCGCGGCGCCAGCTTCATGAGCTTCGCGCCCCGGGTGCTGATTCAGGAGGCCGACCTCGCCGCCACCGGCCTCGTGCAACCGGCCAGCCGCCTGACCTGGCGCCTCGCCGTCGCGGGCGAGGACCGCGCGGTCAAGCGCTTCCAGGACTGGGCGCAGTCGCAGATCCAGGGGGCGCAGGCCCCGGCCGCTGCGGGAAAAAATCCGGGCCAGGACGCGGGCCAGCCCGTGAGCGGAGAAGCGAAGAAGGACGCCCCTTCCGGCGCGCCGGCCTCGAATGCCGAGCCCCTGCGCGGCGTGCGCCTGGAGTCGCTCGACGCCGGCCGCCCCGAGATGCGCCAGACGCTGGACCGCGCCGGCAAGTTCCTGCACCTGGTGGCCCTGCTGGCCGCCCTCCTGAGCGCGGTGGCGGTGGCCCTGGCCGCGCGCGGCTTCGCCAACCGGCACCTGGACGACTGCGCCATGCTGCGGGTCCTGGGCCAGAGCCAGGGCAGCATCGCCCGCGCCTATGCCTTCGAGTTCGGCCTGGTGGGCCTGGCCGCCAGCGCGCTGGGCGTGGTCCTGGGCTTCGGGGTGCACTTCGTCTTCGTGCAGCTGCTCGCGGGACTGGTCGACGCGAGCCTGCCGCTGCCCGGCGTGTGGCCGGCCCTGTTCGGCCTGGGGGTGGGCCTGACCCTGCTGGTGGCCTTCGGCCTGCCGCCGGTGCTGCAGCTGGCGCAGGTGCCGCCGCTGCGGGTGATCCGCCGCGACCTCGGCGGCCTGAAGCCCGCCTCGCTGGGCGTGCTGGCGCTGGGCATCGCTGGCTTCGCCGCACTGCTGCTGGCGGCCAGCCGCGACCTGGTGCTCGGCGGCATCGCGGTCGGCGGCTTCGCCGCGGCGGTCCTGGTGTTCGCGGGCCTGGCGGCCCTGGCCCTGCGCCTGTTGCGGCGCGCGGTGAACGAGGCCTCCGCGCCGCGCTGGCTGGTGCTGGCGACCCGGCAGGTGGCGGCGCGTCCGGTCTACACCGTGGTGCAGGTCAGCGCGCTGGCGGTGGGCCTGCTGGCCCTGGTGCTGCTGGTGCTGCTTCGCACCGACCTCGTCTCGAGCTGGCAGCGGGCCACGCCGCCCGACGCCGCCAATCGCTTCGTGATCAATGTGCAGCCCGAGCAGGCGCAGGACTTCCGCGCCACGCTGGACCGCGCCGGCGAGACCCGCTACGACTGG
>CAZCTU010000012.1:2117-15241 GCA_964501495.1 uncultured Ramlibacter sp. | reverse complement strand
GTGGCCATCGGCATCGGCCTGTTCGGCGTGGCCGCCAGCTTCAGCGCGCAGGTGCTGGCGCGGCGCAAGGAGTTCGGGCTGCTGCTGCACCTGGGCCTGACCCGGGGCCAGGTGCTGGGCGTGGTGGCCGGCGAGGGCCTGGCCTGGACCGCCATCGGCGCGGCCGCCGGCCTCGCCCTCGGCCTCGCGGTGTCGGTGGTGCTGGTGCACGTGGTCAACCCGCAAAGCTTCCACTGGACGATGGAGCTGTGGGTCCCCTGGCTGCGCCTGGCCGCCCTGGCGCTGGCGGTGATGGTCGCGGGCACGCTCACCGCCTGGGCGGCGGGCCGGGCCGCCGCCGGACGCGACATGGTGCTGGCGGTGAAGGAGGACTGGTGATGCCGGGACGCCGTCCGCTGCTGCGGGGATTTCTGGGAGTGGGCCTGGTCGCTGGCGTGGCGTCGTGGCGCGCGCTGGCGCAAGCCGCTGCGTCCACCAGACCCCGTCCTGCCTCCCCTCGCCAGGCAGCGCCCGCTGGACCGGAGGCGCCCGCCCGCATCCTCACGCCACGGCCCCTCCAATTTCCGCGTGACCACGGCGCGCACCCTGACCTGCGCACCGAGTGGTGGTACCTCACCGGCGAACTCGCGGCCGGCGAGCGCCGCTTCGGCTTCCAGGTCACCTTCTTCCGCAGCCGGGTCGACGGCGCGCAAGGCATGGCCTCGGCCTTCGCCGCGCGCCAGCTCCTGTTCGCCCATGCCGCGGTGACCGATCTGGCCGGCGGGCGGCTGCACCACGACCAGCGCATCGCGCGCGAGGGCTTCGGCATCGCCCGCGCGTCCGAGGCCGACACCGACCTGCGCCTTCGCGACTGGACGATGGTGCGCCAGAGCGATGGCCGCTACGCCGCGCGGGTGGAAGGCGGAGACTTCGCCCTCGAGCTGCTCGCCACGCCCACGCAGCCGCTGCTGCTGCAGGGCCAGGGCGGCCTCTCGCGCAAGGGCCCGCAGCCCGCGCAGGCCAGCTACTACTACAGCCAGCCGCAGCTGCAGGTCGAGGGGCAGCTGCGCCTCTCGGCCTCCGGGGCGGGCAAGGGCACCGGAGATGGACCGCGCCCTGGCGGCAAGCCGGCGGCGTTCTCCGCCCGGGTGCAGGGCCGCGCCTGGCTGGACCACGAGTGGAGCGAGGCGCTGCTGCACCCCGAGGCGGTGGGCTGGGACTGGGTGGGCATGAACCTGCATGACGGCGGCGCGCTCACCGTGTTCCGGCTGCGCCGCGCTGATGGCAGCGCGCTGTGGGCCGGCGGCTCCTGGCGGGCGGCCGGCGGCACGGTGCGGGCCTTCGCCCCGGGCGAAGTGCGCATGACCGCAGGACGCCGCTGGACCAGCCCGCTCACCGGCACCGCTTACCCGGTCGAATGGACGCTCGAGACGCCGGCGGGACGCTTCACCGTCCAGGCCCTGGCCGATGCGCAGGAACTGGACAGCCGGCGCTCGACCGGGACGGTGTACTGGGAAGGACTTTCGGCCCTGCAGGATGCAAGGGGCCGGGAGGTGGGCCGGGGCTACCTCGAGCTCACCGGCTACGGGCGCCGGTTGGCGCTCTGACCCTGCGGGGGCGCAGCCTCGCGCATCTCCAGCCCGCCGGTCTCGGGCGCCAGGCCGGCCGCCAGTCGCAGGCGCAGCGACAGGTCGGTGCGCGAGTCGGCATGCTCGAGCGCCTGCTGCGCGGTGATCTCGCCAGCCTGCACCAGCTCGTAAAGGGACTGGTCGAAGGTCTGCATGCCCACCACGCCCGATTTGGCGATCGCCGCGCGCAGCTGGTCGATCTCGCCACGCTGGATCAGGTCGGACACGAAACCGGTGAGGAGCATGACCTCCACCGCGAGCACCCGCGGGCCCTGGCGGCGCTCGATCAGCCGCTGGCCGATCACGCCCTTGAGGTTGAGGGACAGGTCCAGCAGGATCTGCCGGCGCGCGCTTTCGGGAAAGAAATGGAGGATGCGCTCCACCGCCTGCGGCGCGTTGTTCGCGTGCAGGGTGGACAGGCACAGGTGCCCGGTCTCGGCGTAGCGCAGCGCGTGGCGCATGGTCTCCTCGTCGCGGATCTCACCGATCATGATGACGTCGGGCGCCTCGCGCAGGGCATGGCGCAGCGCGTCGTGGAAGCTGTGGGTGTCCAGCCCGACTTCGCGCTGGTCGACGATGCAGCGCCGGTGGCTGTGGAGGAACTCGATCGGGTCCTCGACGGTGAGGATGTGGCCCGGCGAGGTGAGGTTACGGTGTTCGAGCATGCCCGCCAGGGTGCTGGACTTGCCGGAACCCGCCGAACCCACCACCAACACCAGTCCCTGGCGCAGCAGGGCCAGCTTGGCCACCACCGCCGGCAGGCGCAGCGAGGCCAGGGTGGGCACCTCGTGCTTGACCAGGCGGGCCACCACGCTGACCTCGCCCCGCTGCGGGAAGACGTTGAAGCGGAAGCGCCCGAGGCCGCCGACGCTGACCGCCAGGTCGCACTCGAGGGTGGCCTCGAAATCACGGATCTGCGCCTCGGTCATGACCGAATAGGCCATGGTACGGACGGCGCCGGGACGCAGGGGCTCGGTGCCGATGGCCACCATGCGCCCTTCCACCTTGGCCGTGGGCAGGGCACCCACCGAAAGGAAAAGGTCGGACGCGCCGACCTTGACCATGTGCTGGAGAAAGGCCCCGAGGTCAGCCTGCTCCGCGGGGCTGACGTCGTCGGGCTCGTGCATCGGGCGGTTCATCGTGGTACTCCTCGCTATGAACCATTCTAATTACACATTCTCTCCAATTCGATCTTTTGCAGGACATTCGGGTGAAAACCCGGGGGGTCTCCGGCGCCCGGGGCCCGGCCCTTTCAGTGCGCCCCGGCCGCGGCGTCGGCGCCCGCGTTGCCGCCCGGCCCCTGCCCCGGCCCGCCCGCGGCCGCCGGCAGGCGCGGCGGCGCATGACAGATCCAGACCAGGGCGATCAGGCCCAGGAAAATCCAGGACGACAGCCGGAACAGGTCGTCCACCGCCAGCACGAAGGCCTGCTGGTCGATCAGCCGGTTGATCTGCGCCAGCGCCTGGGCCTGGGTCAGGCCGGACGACATCAGCCCCTGCAGCGTGGTCTGCGCCACCGGGTTGCCGGCGTTGACCGCCTCGGCCAGGTGGGCATGGTGCAGGGTCGCCCGGCTCTCCCACAGGGTGGTGAAGACCGAGGTGCCCAGCGCGCCGGTGGTGATGCGCACGAAGTTGTTCAGGCCCGAGGCGCTGGGCATCTGCTGCGGCGGTATGCCGCTCATGGACAGCGTCATCATGGGGATGAAGAAGAAGGCCATGGCCACGCCCTGGATCAGGGTCGGGATCAGGATGGTGACCTGGTCGGCCTGGGTGTTGAAGTGCGACCGCATCCACAGCACCAGGGCGAAGACCACGAAGGCGAAGGACGCGTACTTGCGCGGGTCCACCTTCTGGATCGTCTTGCCGACGATGGGCGAGAAGACCAGGGCCAGCAGGCCCACCGGCGAGGTGACGATGCCGGCGTCGGTGGCGGTGTAGCCCATGAACTGCTGCAGCCACAACGGCAGCAGCACCACGTTGCCGAAGAAGAGGCCGTAGCCCACCGACGTGACCATCGTGCCCGCCCAGAAGTTGCGGCGCCTGAACAGGCGCAGGTCCACGACCGGGTGGTCGTCGGTCAGCTCCCAGACCAGGAAGTAGGCGAAGCCCACCAGCGCGGTGATGGCCAGCGTGGTGATCACCGGCGACTCGAACCAGTCCAGCTCCTTGCCCAGGTCCAGCATCATCTGCAGGCTGCCGACCCAGATCACGATGAGGGCCAGGCCGATGCGGTCGATCGGCACCCGGCGGATCACGCTTTCACGCTGCCGGTAGATGGCCATCACCGCGAAGGCGGCGATGATGCCGAAGGGCACGTTGATGTAGAAGATCCAGGGCCAGGAGAAGTTATCGGTGATCCAGCCTCCCAGCAGCGGTCCCATCACCGGGGCCACCAGCGTGGTCATGGACCACAGGGCCACCGCCATGCCGGCCATGGCCCGCGGGTAGCTTGCGAGCAGCAGCGCCTGCGACAGCGGAATCATCGGCCCCGCGACGAAGCCCTGCAGGGCCCGCGCCGCGATCAGGAGCGGCATGCTCGGCGCGAGGCCGCACAGCCACGAGGCCAGCACGAACAGCAGCACGCTGGCCACGAACAGGCGCACCTGGCCGAAGCGCTGCGAGAGCCAACCGGTGAGCGGCACCGAGATGGCGTTGGCCACCGCGAAGCTGGTGATGACCCAGGTCCCCTGGTTCGGGCTCACCCCCAGGTTGCCGGCGATGGCCGGCAGGGAGACGTTGGCGATCGAGGAGTCCAGCACGTTCATGAAGGTGGCGCTGGACAGGGCGATCGTGCCCCAGACCCGCGCCGAGCCCTCCAGGGGCTGGTGCTCGTGCATCGCGCCGGGTGCGGCCATGTCAGCGGCTTCCGGAAGCCGCGGGCCTGGCGACCGGCGCGGCGCCGAGGTTGGCGGCGATCACCTTGCGCACCAGCGCGTCGGCACCGGCGTCATCCACCGCCAGGGCCTGGGTCTGGCTGCCCGCCGCCTCGGTGGCCTCGTCCAGCATCCTGCCGCCCTGCTCGCGCACGTCGACTTCGGCGTGCATCGACAGGCCCACCCGCAGCGGGTGCGCCGCGAGTTCCTTGGGGTCCAGCGCGACCCGCACCGGCACGCGCTGCACCACCTTGATCCAGTTGCCGGTGGCGTTCTGCGCCGGCAAGAGCGCGAAGGCGGCGCCGGTGCCCACGCCCAGACCGGCCACCTTGCCGTGGTAGGTCACCTGGCGGCCATAGAGGTCGGCGGTGAGGGTGACCGGCTGGCCGATGCGCAGCTTGCGCAGCTGGACCTCCTTGAAGTTGGCGTCGACCCAGACCTGCTCCAGCGGCACGATGGTCATGAGCGGCGTGCCGGCGGCGACACGCTGGCCCAGTTGCACCGAGCGGCGGGCCACATAGCCTTCCACCGGCGCGGGCAGGGCCAGGCGCTGGGTGGCCAGCCAGGCCTCGCGCACGCGGGCGGCGGCGGCCTGCACGCCGGGGTGCTGGTCCACCGGGGTGCCGTCGGTGAGGGCCTGGTTGCTCGCCAGCTGCTCGCGGGCGGCGTGGACCGCGGCCTCGGCCGAGGCCAGGGCGCTGCGGGCGCCGGCCAGCTGCGCCTGCGCATGCTCGATCTCCTCGCGCGAGACCGCGCCGGTGCCGGCCAGGGCCTGGCGGCGCTTGAGGTCTTCGCTGGCGCGGGCGACGTCGTTCTGGATGCGGGCGACTTCGGCCTGGCGCAGGGTCACCTGGGCCGAGAGCGAGCCGTTGTTCGTGTAGAGGGTGCGCACCTGGCGCACCGCCTGGGCGAGCGCCGCCTCGGCCTGCTGCAGGGCCACCTTGGCGTCGGCGGGGTCCAGGCGCACCAGGGGCTGGCCGGCCTTCACATGGTCGGTGTCGTCGACCAGGATGGCGGTGACGGTGCCGCCGATCTGCGGGGTGATCTGCACCAGGTTGCCCTGGACATAGGCGTTCTCGGTGGACTCGTAGCGGCTGGCAACCAGCAGGTCATAGGCCAGGTAGCCGCCGCCCGCGACGGCGACGATGGTGCTCAGGACCAACAGGCCGCGCTTGCGGCGACTGGGCGGGGTGGCGGGAGCGGATGGCGCGGCGGCTTGGCCGTTGGAGGCGTTGTTCGGGTTCATGGCGTGTCGTTCGTTCAGCGGGCGGCGGCGGTCGGGAGAGAGGCCGGCATGGGCCCGCCCTCCTTCCAGCCGCCGCCCAGGGCGCGGGCCAGGGCCACCTGGGCCTCCAGCGCGCGGGCGGCGAGGTCCACGCCCTGCCGGCGCTGGGCCAGCACCGCGGACTCGGCGTTCAGCACCCACAGCAGGGTGCCCAGGCCCGCCTCGTAGCGCTTGAGGGCGAGGTCGTAGGCGGCTTGCGCGGCGGCCTGGGCCTCGCGCTGCTGCACGCGCTGGCGGTCGATCGCGCGGATCGAGGTGAGCTGGTCGGCCACCTCGCGCACCGCGTCCATCACCGCCGCGTCATAGCTCGCGATGGCGGCTTCGCGGTCGGCGGCCTTGCCGCGCAGGTGGGCGCGCAGGCGGCCGCCCTCGAAGACCGGCAGTCGGATGGCGGGGCCCACGCCCCATTGCTGGCTGTTGCCCTCGAGCAGGCGGTCCAGCCCCAGGCTGGAGAAGCCGATGAAGGCGGTGAGGTTCACGTTCGGATAGAACTGGGCGCGGGCCTGGTCGACCTCGGCGCCGGCGGCCTGGGCGCGCCAGCGGGCGGCGGCGATGTCGGCGCGGCGGCCCAGCAGGTCGGCCGGGATCACCGTGGGCGCGGGCAACGGGCGCAGCGCCTCGAGCTGGGGCGCTTTCGCGACCGGGTCTTGCGCCGGCTGGCCGACGAGGACGGCGAGCGCATGGCGGGCGATCTCGATCTGCTCGCGCACCGCCTCGCGCTGACCACGGGCCTCGGGCAGGGCCGCTTCGGCCTGGCGCAGCTCCAGGTCGCTGTCGAGGCCGGCCTGCACACGGGCGCGCACCAGGCTCAGGGCCTGTTCGCGCTGGGCGATGGCGCGCTCGGCCACCGCCTCCTGCGCATGCAGGCGCGCCAGCTGCAGGTAGGCGCGCACCACGTTGCCCGCCAGCAGCACGCGGGCAGCGTCGGCCTCGGCCTGGGCGGCACGGGCCTGGCCCAGGGCGGCCTGCAGCGCGGACTGGTGCTTGCCGAAGAAGTCGATCTCCCAGCTGCCGCCCAGGCTCAGCGTGCCGTTGTTGCGGACCGAGCCCGCGATCGGCGCCGGCACCATTCCCTGCTGGGTATAGAGCTGGCGGGTCGCGTCGAGGGAGGCGTTCACCTGCGGCAGGCGGCTCGCCTCGGCGCCGTTGACGCCGGCCTGGGCGCGCTCGACGCGGGCGGCGGCCACGCGCAGGCCGGGGTTGCCGGCCAGGGCCTGGTCGACCAGGCGATCGAGCTGCGGGTCACCCAGGGCGCGCCACCACTGGGCGTCGACCGGGTCGGCCTGGCCGCTGAGGCCGAGGCGGGTGGCGTCGGTGGCCGGGCGCAGGGCCGGCAGGTCGGGCAGGCCCGCGCAGCCGGCCAGCAGGCCGGAAGCGAGCAGGGCTGCAGCCGCGACGGCACGTAACCCGCGGGCGGACGGCAGGCGGGAGGATGGCAGGCGGGCGGCGTGCCGGGCACGCGCCGCGTCGGGAGACGAAGGGGTCATTCGGAGTCAGTGGCGGAAGCCAGCAGGTCCTGCCGCGCGTGCGCGTTGTCAAGCACACGTTGCAGCAGGGAGGTCAAGGTATCGAGTTCGGCGCGGCTGAAGCCGCGCAGGTGGGCGTTCTGCACCTCGCACAGCACCCCGGGAATGCGGGCCGCAGTGGCGCGGCCCTGCGGGGTGAGCTCCAGCAGCACCACGCGCCGGTCTTGCTCGGAGCGGGCGCGGCGCACGAAGCCCTTGGCCTCGAGCCGGTCGAGCATGCGGGTCATGGAGCCGGCGTCGAGGTAGCAGACCCGGGCGAGTTCAGCGGGCGTGGACGCCTCGCCGGTGTGCAGCTTGAGAAGCGGCACCCACTGGGCGTGGGTGAGGCCGTCGGGTTCGAGCAGGGCGCTGACCTCGCTGGCCACGGCGGCCGTGATCAGCCGCATCAGGTAGGTGACGCTCTCCTCCGGCCGGTAACTGCCGGGCCGATAGAAATTGGGCGTTCGCTGGGACATGGGCCGATTGTAGTTGCCTAGGCAATAATTGCCGAGGCTGTCATCACCCGAACGGTCCGTGCAGTAGCTCCCGCCTGCTGCCGCCCCGCGGGACCAACACCGGACGCCTCCACAAGGGACAATCACGCATGGCCCGAAAAGACCTCCCCGACGCGCCCAAGGGCGCGCCCCGCTCGCTCGGCGGGCTGTTGCCCTTCCTGCGGCCCTACCGTGTGCAGATCGCGCTGGCCGCCCTCTTCCTGGTCCTGGCCGCCGGCGCCACCCTGCTCTTCCCGGTGGCCCTGCGGCATCTGGTGGACGCGGGCATGGCCTCTCCCGGCCCGGGGTCCCCTGCGGCCGACCCTACCGCCACCGGCGCGCGGCTCGTCGCCCTGCGCGAGTACTTCCTCTGGCTGTTCGCAGTGGCCGTGGCCCTGGGCCTGTTCTCCGCCGCGCGCTTCTACACCGTCTCCTGGCTGGGGGAGCGGGTCACCGCCGACCTGCGCAATGCGATCTACGGTCATGTGCTGCGGCAAAGCCCCGAGTTCTTCGAGACCACCCAGACCGGCGAGGTGCTCTCGCGCCTGACCACCGACACGACGCTGGTGCAGACGGTGGTGGGCTCGTCCCTGTCCCTGGGCCTGCGCAACGTGGTCATGGGCCTGGGCGCGGTGGCCATGCTGGTGTGGTCGCACCCGCAGGTGATGGGCCTGGTGCTGCTGGTGGTGGTCGGCGTGGTGCTGCCCTCGCGCTGGTTCGGCGGCCGGGTGCGCCGACTTTCGCGCGCCAGCCAGGACCGGGTGGCCGATTCCAGCGCCATCGCCGCCGAGGTGCTCAACGCGATTCCGGTGGTGCAAAGCTATGTGGCCGAAGGCCGCGAGGCGCGCCGCTTCGATGCGGCCACCGAGAGCGCCTTCGCCACCGGCGTGCGCCGCACCCGGGCCCGCGCGGCCCTGGTCGCCTTCATCATCATCGCCAGCGCGGCGCTGATGCTCTGGGGCGTGTACGAAGGCACCCAGGCAGTCATGGAAGGCCGCATCTCCCCCGGCCAGCTGGGGCAGGCGGTGGTCTACGTGATCCTGCTGGCGGGCTCGGTCGCGGTGCTGGGCGAGGTCTATGGCGACCTGCTGCGCGCCGCCGGCGCCACCGAGCGGCTGATGGAGCTGCTGCACGCGCGCTCCCCGGTCGCCGAGCCGGCCGACCCGGTGAGCGCGCCGGTTCCTGCGGCCGGCAGCCGGGTGACGCTGGAGGCCCTCACCTTCCACTACCCCTCCCGGCCGCAGATGCCGGCGCTGGCGGAGGTGGACCTGTCGGTGGCGCCGGGCGAGACGGTGGCCCTGGTGGGCGCCAGCGGCGCGGGCAAGACCACGGTCTTCCAGCTGCTGCTGCGGTTCTATGACCCGCAGGCCGGAAGGTTGCTGGTCGACGGCGTGCCGGTGGGCCAGATGGCCCTGGCCGACCTGCGCGAGCGCATCGCCATCGTGCCGCAGGAGCCGGTGATCTTCTCGGCGAGCGCGCTGGAGAACATCCGCTACGGCCGGCCCGGCGCCAGCGACGCGGAGGTGAAGCAGGCCGCCATCGCCGCCCATGCGGACGGCTTCCTCTCGGCCCTGCCCGAGGGCTACGGCACCTTCCTGGGCGAGCGCGGCGTGCGCCTCTCGGGCGGCCAGCGCCAGCGCATCGCCATCGCCCGCGCCATCCTCAAGAACCCGCCGCTCTTACTGCTCGACGAAGCCACCAGCGCGCTCGACGCCGAGAGCGAGCGCATGGTGCAGGCCGCGCTCGAGACCGCGATGCGCGGGCGCACCACCCTGGTCATCGCCCACCGCCTGGCGACGGTGCAGCGGGCCGACCGGATCGTGGTGCTGGACCACGGACGGGTGGTGGAGTCGGGCACGCACGCCGAGCTGCTGGCGCTGGGCGGCACCTATGCGCGGCTGGCGCAGCTGCAGTTTCTGGAGTGAGCGCTGCGCGGCCATCGGATGACGATGGCCGCAGGCGGGTTGTCAGCGGAAGGCAATAGAGGGCGTCCCGGCGCTCGCGTGCCCGGGCGATCATTTCGGCCCGATCAGGCCGCCCCCTCAAGTGAGTCCGACCCGCCGCACTTCGTCATTCGCCACCGCTCGCGTCGGCTATGAGACCGTGCGCGGCGAAATCGTCTCGCTGGTGGAGGAGTCACGCCGAGAGGCAGCTCGTCGCGTCAATGCGGTGATGACGGCCACCTACTGGGAGATCGGCAGGCGAATCGTCGAGTCCGAGCAAGGTGGAAAAGAGCGCGCGGACTACGGGCAGGCCCTGCTCCAGCGGCTGTCGGTCGACCTCTCCGCCCGCTTCGGGCGCGGCTTCGGGGTGGACTCGCTTGAGTCCATGCGGCTGTTCTACAAAGCCTATCCCCCTCGTGCCATTTCCGAATCACTGGTTCGGAAATCTGTGGGATACAACCCGCCTCCGAATTCCGAAGCAGCGGTTCGGAAATTCGACTTAAAGCAATTGGCCCAGGCCTTCCCCCTTTCCTGGACCCATTACGTCCACCTGATCCGTCGTAGCCGTTCGGCCGAAGAGCGCGCGTTCTATGAAGCAGAGTGCTTGCGAGGCGGCTGGAGCCTGCGCCAGCTGGATCGGCAGATCAGCAGCCAGTTCTACACCCGAGCCTTGCTCTCCAGGAACAAGCGCGGATTGCTGGAAAAAGCTCAGCTGCCGCAGACAGGCGACCTCATCACCCCGGAGGACGCCATCAAGGACCCCTATGTCCTCGAGTTCCTCGATCTCAAGGACGAGTATTCAGAATCGGAGCTAGAGAACGCATTGATCCACCGGCTGCAGGACTTCCTCCTGGAGTTGGGCAGTGATTTCGCCTTCATCGGACGCCAGCGTCGCCTGCGCGTCGGAAACAGCTGGTTTCGGGTGGACCTGCTGCTTTTTCACCGTCGCCTGCGCTGCCTCGTCATCATCGACCTCAAGATGACCGAGTTGACGCATGCCGATGCGGGTCAGATGCACATGTACTGCAACTATGCCCGCGAGCACTGGACGCTGCCCGATGAGAACCCGCCAGTGGGGCTGATCCTGTGCGCACGAACCGACGCCGCTGTAGCCCACTATGCGCTCGAAGGGCTCCCCAACAAGGTATTGGCTGCGCAGTATCAAACCTTGCTTCCCGACGAGAAGCTGCTCGTCCGGGAATTGGACAAGACGCGCAGGGAGCTGGAGGCGCAAACACCCTCAAGCGCCTGCCATCCGCCAAGCAGCTCTCCAACCCAGTGAGGACTGAACGGCGAAAACTTCTGTCCTCCGCGAATTCTGCAAAGCGTGAGGCCTTCCGGCTGAGGGGAGCGGCGGGTCGCGGTGCGGGTGCAGCGGCGTCTACTGCAGCGGCCCCTTGAGCCCCTTCGGCACCGGCAGCGGCAGCACGCCGATGCCCTCCTCCAGCAGCTCGCGGGTCTGCTCCGGCGAGGCCTGGCCGCGGATGCCGCGCTCCTCGGACTCGCCGTAGTGGATCTTGCGGGCCTCTTCGGCGAAGCGCTCGCCCACGTCCTCGGTGTTCGCCATGACGTGGCGCACTGCCTTCATCCAGGCGGCCTGCATGGCAACCGGAACACCCTCAGGCGGCGGAGCGCCCGGGCCGGAGGGAACCAGGGCAGAAGATGCACCGGCGGGCTTGCCGGCACCCTCCTCCACCCGCGCCGCACCCAGGTTCAGGCGCGCCGCGGTGAGCTTCTTGGTGACCTGCTTGTCGCCGCAGACCGGGCACTCGACCAGGCCGCGCGCGAGCTGGCCCTGGAAGTCGTCTTCCGAGCCAAACCAGCCCTCGAACACGTGGCTGGCAGGACATTGCAGGTCCAGCACCTTCATGCGCCGGATTCTCCCTGCCAGTCCAAGACCCGCTTGCCCGAGAGGACGTTCTGCAGCCACAGCGCGCAGGACAGCGTCTTGCCGTCGGTGACGGTGCCATCCAGGCACCAATCGAGCAGCTGCGCCGGCGTGGCCAGGAAGACGTCGAGGAACTCCTCGGCATCGAGCTGGCGCTGTCCAAGCGTGAGCCCACGCGCGAACCAGATGTCGATGAACTCGTCGGAGTAGCCGATGCACGGATGCAGCACGCCGGCATGGGCCCACTCGCGGGCGGTGTAGCCGGTCTCCTCCAGCAGCTCGCGGCGGGCGCAGGCCAGCGGCGCCTCGCCGGCGTCGAGCTTGCCGGCCGGCAGCTCGATCATCACCCGGCCCACCGGGTGCCGCCATTGGCGCTCGAGCACCACCTGGCCGTCGTCGGTCAGGCCGACGATGCAGACGGCGCCGGGGTGGCGGATGTATTCACGGGTGGCGCGGCCGCCATCGGGCAGGCGGACGGTGTCGCGCACCACCTTCAGGAAGTTGCCGGCGAAAGGCTCCTCGCGGCCGACCTGCTGTTCGACCAGGTGGCCGTCGCGGGCCGGCTCGCTCATTCGCCGCGCCGCGCCAGGTAGCGCCAGACGAAGCCGGGGAAGGCCAGGGTCACGAAGAGCGCGCCGGTGACGGCGTAGAACTCCCAGCCCTGGGGCGCGATCTGGCCGGCACGCTTTTCCAGCAGCAGGCCGACGCCGCCGACGAGGAAGTACAGCACCACCAGCTCCAGGAGCCGCAGGGCCAGGGACTTGGGCCGCGCCAGGGTCAGCAGCCCGAACAGGCGGGCGGTGAGGAAAGGCAGGTTCGCCCCGGCCAGGGCCAGGGCGATCACGATCCAGATGGAAACGTCGAGCGAGGTCAGGGACATGGGCGCAGCTCCCGGTGCGAAAGGCGCTGATCTCCTGGGCCGGCGTCGGTCAGTCAGGCGGTCAGGGAGGGGCTCGGGCGGGCAGGCGCGCCGCGCCTCAGCCCGCCAGGGTCTTGACGATGGCCTCGGAGCACAGCGCCATCAGGCCGCCGGGCAGCAGACCCAGCACCAGCACCAGCGCGCCGTTGACCGACAGCACCACCCGCACGTCCGCCGGGGCGGCGACGGTGGTGGCGGTGATCGGGGCGTCGAAGTACATGACCTTGACCACGCGCAGGTAGTAGAAGGCGCCGATCAGGGAGGCGATGACCGCGAAGATGGCCAGGCCGATGTGGAAGCCCGAGCCCGTGGAGACCAGGGACTGCAGCACCGAGAGCTTGGCGTAGAAGCCCACCAGCGGCGGCACGCCCGCCAGTGAGAACATGCAGATCGCCATGACGCCGGCGTACAGCGGGCTGCGCTGGTTGAGGCCCGCCAGGTCGGCGATCTCCTCGCTCTCGAAGCCCTCGCGGGCCAGCAGCAGGATGATGCCGAAGGTGGCCAGGGTGGTCAGCACATAGGTCACGATGTAGAACATCGAGGCGCTGTAGGCGCTGGCGGCATTGGTGGTGACGCCGCCGACCACGCCCGCGGCCAGGCCCAGCAGGACG
>CAZCTU010000012.1:1597-2107 GCA_964501495.1 uncultured Ramlibacter sp. | reverse complement strand
TGGCCATTGACCACACCGCCCACAAAGCCCAGCAGCACAAAGCCCATTTGCGCAATGGTCGAGTAGGCCAGCATGCGCTTGAGGTTGGTCTGGGCGATGGCGGCCAGGTTGCCCACGGCCAGCGAGGCCACGGCCAGCACGACCAGCATCTGCTGCCAGTCGATGGCCAGGGGCATCATGCCCTCCACCAGCAGGCGGATCGCGATGCCGAAGGCGGCCAGCTCGGGCGCCGCGCCAATCATCAGGGTGACCGCGGTGGGCGCGCCCTGGTAGACGTCGGGGATCCACATGTGGAAAGGCACCGCGCCGAGCTTGAAGGCCAGGCCCGCGACCACGAACACCAGGCCGAAGACCAGCACCTCGTGCTTGATGCGGCCGGAGTTGATGGCCTTGAACACCTCGTTGATGTCCAGGGAGCCGGTGGCGCCGTACATCATGGACAGGCCATAGAGCAGGAAGCCCGAGGCCATGGCGCCCAGCACGAAGTACTTCATCGCGGCCTCGGTGGCG
>CAZCTU010000012.1:753-1587 GCA_964501495.1 uncultured Ramlibacter sp. | reverse complement strand
CCAGGCCCAGGTAGACCAGCAGCAGGTTGCTGCCGGAGACCATGATGAAAATGCCCAGGAGCGAGAACAGCGCCAGGGTGAACAGCTCGCCGCCGCGCAGCATCTCGCGGTCGGCGGCGTAGGGACGGCTGTAGACCAGGGTCACGCCCATGGCGAGGGCGGCGAAGGCCTTGAGCCAGTTGCCCATGGGGTCGCTCACGAACATGCGGCCGAAGGCATAGTGGGTCTCGCCCGACAGGGCGTTCTCCGCGCACAGCCAGGCGGTGACCGCCAGGGTGGCCAGGGACAGGACGTAGGTCAGGCCGCGCAGGCGGCTCTTCACGCCGAGGTCGGCCAGCAGGATGACGCAGGTCATCACCAGCAGGAAGATCTCGGGCGAGACGACGATCAGGCTCAGGGTGTCCAGCATGGGGCTCGTCCTGGGGTCAGTTCAGTTTGGAAGTCGCGACGTGTTTCAGGAACTCGGCGACGGAGACGTCCATGACGTCGGTGAAGGGCTTGGGATGGATGCCCATGTACAGCACCATGATGGCCAGCAGGGACAGCATCAGGAACTCGCGGCCGTTGATGTCGGTGAGGCCCCGCACGTCCTCGTTGGCCACCGGGCCCAGGTAGACGCGCTTGAACATCCACAGGGTGTAGGCGGCGCCGAAGATCAGCGCGGTGGCTGCGGCCAGGCCGAGCCAGAAGTTGGCCTTGACGGCACCCAGGATGACCATCCACTCACCCACGAAACCGGCGGTGGCCGGCAGGCCGCAGTTGGCCATGGCAAACAGCAGCGCGAAGGCCGTGAATTTGGGCATGGTGTTGATCACGCCGCCGTAGCTGGCGATC
>CAZCTU010000012.1:0-743 GCA_964501495.1 uncultured Ramlibacter sp. | reverse complement strand
ACATCGCGCCCGAGACGAAACCGTGGGCAATCATCTGCACCAGGCCGCCGGCCACGCCCAGGTCATTGAAGATGAAGAAGCCCAGGGTCACGAAGCCCATGTGGGCGACGGACGAATAGGCCACCAGCTTCTTCATGTCCTGCTGCACGATGGCGACCAGGCCCACGTAGATCACCGCCACGATGGACAGGGCGATCATCAGCCAGGCCCACTCGTGCGAGGCGTCGGGGGCGATGGGCATGGAAAAGCGCAGGAAACCGTAGGCGCCGAGCTTGAGCATGATGGCCGCCAGCACCGCGGAGCCGCCGGTGGGCGCTTCCACGTGCACGTCGGGCAGCCAGGTGTGCACCGGCCACATCGGCACCTTCACCGCGAAGGCGGCAAAGAAGGCGAAGAACAGCATCGTCTGCACCTCGGCGGCCAGGGGCAGCTTGTGCCAGGTCGGGATGTCGAAGCTGCCGCCGGCCTTGTTGTACAGGTAAATCAGGGCGACCAGCATCAGCAGGGAGCCCAGCAGGGTGTACAGGAAGAACTTGAAGGCGGCGTAGATCTTCCGCGGGCCGCCCCAGATGCCGATGATCAGGTACATCGGGATCAGGGTCGCCTCGAAGAAGACGTAGAACAGCATCGCGTCCACCGCGGTGAACACGCCGATCATCAGGCCCGACAGGATCAGGAAGGCGCCCATGTACTGGTTGACGCGCTCGGTGATGACCTCCCACGCGGCGATCACGACGATCACC
>CAZCTU010000011.1:14076-15513 GCA_964501495.1 uncultured Ramlibacter sp. | reverse complement strand
GGCGGCGGACGCCGAGCGGGTGTTCCGCGACATGGTGGGCCAGGGCAACAAGCTGATCTTCGGCACCACCTTCGGCTACATGGAGCCGATGCTCAAGGTCGCCGCCGACCACAAGGACGTCAAGTTCGAGCACGCCACCGGCTACAAGCAGGCCGACAACCTGCGCACCTACGACAGCCGCACCTACGAAGGCGCCTACATGGCCGGCGTGATCGCCGGCAAGATGACCAAGACCAACACCCTGGGTGTGGTCGGCTCGGTGCCGATCCCCGAGGTGATCCGCAACATCAACAGCTTCACCCTGGGCGCCCAGTCCGTGAACCCCAAGGTCAAGACCAAGGTGGTGTGGGTCGGCGACTGGTTCAATCCGCCGAAGGAAACCGAGGCTGCCACCGCCCTGATCAACGGCGGCGCCGACGTGCTGATGCAGAACACCGACTCCCCGGCCGTGCTGCAGACCGCCGAGAAGATGGGCAAGCGCGCCTTCGGCTGGGACTCCGACATGACCGCCTACGGCCCCAAGGCCCACCTGGGCTCGGCCATCATCGACTGGGCCCCGTACTACAAGAAGGCCGTGCGTGACGTCCTCGAGAACAAGTGGGCCACCGGCGACAAGACCTGGTGGGGCCACAAGGAGGGTGCAATCGACATGGTGTCCGTGGCCGCCGACGTGCCGGACGACATCAAGAAGCGCCTGGACGAGATCAAATCCGGCCTGAAGGCTGGCACCTACGCCATCTGGAAGGGCCCGATCGCCGACAACACCGGCAAGGTGGTGCTGGCCAAGGACGCCGTCGCCGACGACAAGTTCCTCGAGGGCATCATGTTCTACGTCAAGGGTGTCGAGGGCAAGGTGCCCAGCGACAAGAAGTAATGCGTGACACCGTCCGGCGCTCCTTGCGCCGGGCGGGACGCGGCAGCCGCCGAGGGGTCGGTTCGGGTCCATGCCAGACTGGCATCGACCGGCCCCCGGCGGCTTCTTTCATGGCGGTCCGCCCTCTGGCGCCCTGGGGACGGACGCGAGAGCGGGCGGCAGCCTGCCTCAGGCCTTGGGACGCGCCAGAAGGTCGAGCGCCACGTCCACGATCATGTCCTCCTGGCCGCCCACCATCCGGCGCTCGCCCAGTTCGACCAGGATGTCGACTGTCTTGAGCTCGTATTTTTTAGCCGCCGCCTCTGCGTGGCGCAAGAAGCTCGAATAAACGCCAGCGTAGCCCAGCGCCAGGGTCTCGCGGTCGACGCGCACCGGCCGGTCCTGCAGCGGCCGCACGATGTCGTCGGCGGCATCCATCAGCCGGTACAGGTCGGTGCCGTGGTGCCACCCCATGCGGTCGGCCGCGGCGATGAACACCTCGAGCGGCGCGTTGCCCGCAACGGCGCCCATGCCCGGGAGGCTTGCGTGTACTCCGTCGCAGCGGGCCCACTCCGGCATGATGC
>CAZCTU010000011.1:0-14066 GCA_964501495.1 uncultured Ramlibacter sp. | reverse complement strand
ACGCCCAGGCTCAGGTTGTGGTGGGCATGCATGCCGGTCTGGGTCTCGGGCTTCAGAACGTCCTTGAACGCGCGGAAACGGTCACGCACGTCGTTCATCGACAACGCGCCGCCCGAGTCCACCACATAGCAGCAGGTGGCGCCGTAGCCTTCCATCAGCTTGGCCTGCTGCGCCAGGCCCTGGGGCGTGTTCATGTGGCTCATCATCAAAAAGCCCACGGCCTCCATGCCGAGCTCGCGCGCGTACTCGATGTGCTGCCTCGAGATGTCGGCCTCGGTGCAGTGGGTGGCCACGCGCACGATGCGCGCGCCCGCCTGGTAGGCCGCCTTCAGGTCATGGACGGTGCCGATGCCAGGTAGCAGCAGCGTGGCGATCTTGGCGTGCTTCACTTCGCTGGCCACCGCCTCGATCCACTCCAGGTCGGTGTGGGCGCCGAAGCCGTAGTTGAAGCTGCCGCCCTGCAGGCCGTCGCCGTGGGCGACCTCGATCGAGTCGACCTTGGCATCGTCCAGTGCGCGCGCGATCTGGCGCGCCTGCGCCACGCTGTATTGATGCCGGATGGCGTGGCTGCCATCACGCAGCGTCACATCGGAGATGTAGATCTTTTTCTTGTTCATCATCCAGTCCTCAGGCAAGTGCGGCGCCACTGCGCATGCGGGCGGCCATGCGCTCCGCGGTCTGCATGGCGGCGCTCGTCATGATGTCCAGGTTGCCGGCGTAGGCGGGCAGGTAGTGGGCGGCGCCCTCCACCTCCAGGAAGATCGAGGTCTTGATGCCGGACAGGCGCTCGCCCACGCCCGGAATCCTGAGGTCGATCACCCGGTCAAACTGCACCTTCTGCTTGAGGCGGTATCCCGGCACATAGCTTTGCACCGCCGCGGCCATCGCTTCGACCGAGCGGGCGATGGCTTCCTCGTCGCCCGCCTCGCTCAGGGTGTAGATGGTGTCGCGCATGATCAGCGGCGGCTCGGCCGGATTGAGGACGATGATGGCCTTGCCCTTGGTGGCGCCGCCGATGGCTTCGATGGCGCGCGAGGTGGTCTCGGTGAATTCGTCGATGTTGGCCCGGGTGCCGGGGCCCGCGCTCTTGCTGGAGATGCTGGCGACGATCTCGCCGTAGGCCACCTTGGCGACGCGGTTGACGGCGGCCACCATCGGGATGGTGGCCTGTCCGCCGCAGGTCACCATGTTCAAATTCGGCGCGTCGAGGTGCTCGTCGCCATTGACGACCGGGATGCAGTACGGGCCGATGGCCGCGGGCGTGAGGTCGATGACGCGGATGCCGGGCTTGGCCCGCCGCAGCATCGTATCGTTCTTCACATGGGCGGCGGCGCTGGTGGCATCGAAGACGATGTCGATGTCCTGGAATACTGGCAGTCTCAGGAGTCCTTCGACCCCGTCGGACGTGGTGGCGATGCCCAGTCGCTCGGCGCGGGCCAGTCCGTCCGACCCGGGGTCGATACCGACCATGGCGGCCATCTCGACATGGACGCCATGGCGCAGGATCTTGATCATCAGGTCGGTGCCGATGTTCCCGCTGCCCACGATGGCAGCCTTGAGTTTTTTCATGGCGGTCTCCTCAGGCCATCCGGCAAGTGACGGTGCCGAGTGCGCCGATCTGCGCGGTGATCAGGTCACCAGCGGCAACCGGCACCATCGGACCCAGCGCGCCCGACAGGATGATCTGTCCGGCCCGCAGGCTGCTGCCGCGGGCAGCCATCGTGCGAGCCAGCCAGAAGGCCGCCCGCAGCGGGTGGCCCAGGCAGGCGGCGCCGGTGCCGATCGAGACGGTCTCTCCGTTCTTGTCCATCTGCATGCCGAGGTCGGCCAGCGACAGATGGCCGATCGCCACCGGCTGATCGCCCAGCACGAACAGCCCGCTGGAGGCGTTGTCGGCGACGGTGTCGACCAGGGTGATCTTCCAGTCGGTGATGACGCTGTCGACCACCTCGATGGCCGGCAGGGCGTAGCCCACGCAGGCCAGGAACTCGGCGTAGCTCGGCGCGCCCACCGGAAGATCCCGTGCCATCACGAAGGCGACCTCGGCCTCGACCTTGGGCTGCACGAGCCTGTCCATCGGGATGGACTGCCCGTTCAGGAACTCCATGTCGTCGAAGAGAACCCCGAAGTCGGGCTGGTCGACCCCCAGCTGCTGCTGGACGGCGCGCGAGGTCAGGCCCACCTTCATGCCGACGATGCGGGCGCCCTGCTCGAGGCGGGTGCGGGTGTTGATCTCCGCCACCGCGTAAGCGGCATCGATGCCGGAGATACCGTGGCTCTCCGAGATCCGGCCGATGGTCTGGCGGCCTTGGCGCGCCTTCAGCAGGGCGGCTGCGGCGGCGATGTGGGGGGTGTCCGGGTTCATGTGTCTCCTCTTGGATCTTGTGGGGGGAACCTCAGGTGGCGTCACGCGTCCAGATGCGCGCGCGCCAGCCAGCGCAAGGCGTTGTCCTGGCGCAGCAGGCGCACGCGTGCCTCGTCGAGTGCCAGGTCATCGATCCGCCTGGCGGGCTCCTTGTCGAGGATGGCGAAGGGGTAATCGGTGCCCGCCATCACCTGGCGCTCGCCGTAGGTGGCCAGCAGGTAGTGGATCGCCTGCCGGTCATAGACCAGGTCATCGACGAACAGCCTGCGCGCCATCTCGCGGGGCGATTCGTCCATCAGCTTGCGCACGCCGGGCATCTGGGTCCAGGCATGCTGGAGCCGGGGCAGCATCATCGGCAGCGCGCCCCCGCCGTGGCTGAAGGCGATCCGCAGCCCGGGGTGCCGCGTCATCAGCCCCGAGGTCAGGAGCGAGGCCGCCGAGAGGCCGACCTCCCCGGGAAACGCCACCACCTGCTCGAGCCCGGCGCCGACCAGGCGCTCCATCCCGGCAGGGCGCAGGGCATGAACAAAGATCGCGGCGCCCAACGATTCAGCCGCGGCGAAGAAGGGCAGGAAGTCCGGGTGTCCCAGCGGCTTGCCGTTGACGTTGGTGCCCAGCTCGACGCCCGCCAGGCCAAGGTCGACCACGGCGTGCTCGAGTTCGCGGATCGCCATCCCGACGTCCTGCAGCGGCACCGCGCCCAGGCACGTGAGCTGCCTGGGCTGGCGCCCTTGCAGCGCCGCGAGCTCCTCGTTCATGTACCGGGTCAGCACCCGCGCGTCGTCGGCTTCCAGCCAGTAGGACAGGAGCTCCGGCATCGGGCTGACCACCTGGTGCGTCACACCCATCTGCGCCATGTCGGCGGCTCGCTTGGCCGCGTCCCAGGCGCTGTCGGGGACGGTGCGGTAGATCCGTTCCTCGATCATCACGTGGCGCTCGCACGCATGGCTGCCCGGCGCCATGGACGGCCACGCCACCCCCTTGCGGGACCCGACGTAGGCCGGAAACTGCTCCGGGATCCAGTGGGTGTGGGTGTCGATCAGTCCGCAGCAGTGATTCATGGGTTCGGGGGTAAAGGGTCGGTGGCGATCCAGATGGTGCCCTCGCGGACCTGGGCGGCGTAGCTGCGAATGGCCTTGGTGCACGGGGCGGACACCGGCTGCCCGGTGCGCACGTCGAACGACCCCAGGTGCAGCCCGCACTCGATCAGGTGCCCGTCCAGGGTGCCCTCGTCACAGAGCGAGGAGGACCCGTGGCTGCACTTGTCGTCGGTGGCGAACACCTCGTCGCCCCGGATCCGGTAGATGGCGATGCGCGTGCCATCCGGCAGGCTGGCACTGCCGATCCCGCCTTCCTCGATGTCCCCGAGCGGGCAGACCGCCAGGCCGGCGGCCGGTTCCCGGGCCATGGCGGCGGGCGGCGGCGCCGGATGCGCCGAGGGCTGCGCCACGGGCGTCGGCGGGGCGGACGACTCGGCGGGCTTGCGCGCCTGCGAGCGCAGCTCGGTCGACGAGGCGAACGCCTCGGGCGTGAGGCCCTGGCCGGCGTCGAGCAGCCGCCGCAGCACCGTGAAGTCGTGGGGGGCGTTGACGGCGGCCACGCCCACCAGGCGGCCGGCGGACCAGTGCGCCACCAGCAGGCCGGTCGACGGGTCTCCGCGCTGCGACTGCAGGTCGCCCTCGGTCAGTCCCGCGCACTGCAGCCGCAGCGTGCCCTGGTCGGACCAGTACCAGGGCGTCGGAGGGCTGGGCTGCGGGCCATCGCCCTCACACAGTTGATGCGCCAGTGCCTGCGCCTGCGCCCGGGCATTGGCCCAGGTCTCCACCCGCTCGAAGCGGCCGCTGATCGGATGACGCTGGCGTGTCACGTCGCCGATGGCGTGGACATCCGGCTGCGTGGTCCGAAAGCGTCCGTCGACGAAGATGCCGTCGTCGCAGGCGATCCCGGCCTCACGGGCCAGTTCATCGTTGGCCATGACACCGATGCCCACCACCACGAGATCGGCGTCGACGCGGCGCCCGCCCGCCAGCTCGATCCAGCCGTGGTGGATGGCCGCCACCTTCGCATCCAGTTCGACCTCGACGCCGCAGGCGCGGTGGTGGGCCAGCAGGACCTCGGCGATGGCGGCGGGCGCGCTGCGCGCCATCAGGCGTGGCGCCGCCTCGAGCACGGTGACCCGCACGCCGAGTTGCCGCGCCGACGCCGCCAGCTCGAGCCCGATCGGGCCGCCTCCGATGACGGCCAGCCGCGCGCCTTCGCGCAGCCTGGCGCGAATGGCCCGCGCATCGTCGAGCGTGCGCAGGGTGAACACCGGAGCGCCGGCATCGACCCCGGGCAGCGTCCGAGGCCGTGTGCCCGTCGCGAGCACCAGGCGGTCCCAGGGCAGCTGGCGCCCGTCGCTCAGTTCCAGCGTGCGGCGATCGGCGTGGAGGGCGGTGGCCTTCACGCCGGCGAGCACGTGGATACCCGAGCGGCTCACGGGCTGCAGCGGGAGGGTCGACTCGTCCCCGAGCTGGAACTCCTTCGACAGGGGCGGGCGGTCATAGGCCGCATGACCTTCATCGCCCACCAGCGTGATCGACCCCGGGTACTCGCGGCGTGCAAGCTCGCTGGCGAGGGTGTGGCCGGCCACGCCGCTCCCCACGATCACAAGGGATGGTGCGGCAGGCATCGTCACGTGGCGCGGTATTCGGCGAACACCTTGTTGGAGTTGAAGATGTGGGTTTCCGTGAAGGAGCTCCACTTCAGCGGCGCATTCAGCTCGCGCATGGCGCCCAGCAGCGGGCACCAGTTCAGGAGTTCCTGCTGGCCCGCAGCCTCGAAGTCCGGCGTGGTGCGGCTGTACCAGTAGTCGTAGTCCGCCTCGTTGAGCGCCTTGAACAAGGCCTGGTCAGCCGGCGTGTCGGGCCGCATGTGGAAGGTGCGGTCGCACAGGAAGGCATGCGACCAGCTGGACGAAGCGACCACCGCGACGCGCCAGGGCGAGTCGCGCAGCACGCGCGCCGTCGCGGCGCCCATGTCCATGCAGCGGGCGGGCGAGGGGCCCGGGGGATCCAGGTCCAGCTGGGCATCCATGTTCGACAGGAAGCCGCGCGCTGAAATCACCTTCCGTCCGTAGCAGTTGATCGGCATCGCGATCGTCGGGTAGTCCCAGCCCCGGCGGTCGTAGTCGAGGTAGAGGATGGCGTTGGTGAAGGCGTGCGCCAGGCTCTCGTGGTGCAGGGGCTTGTAGGCGTAGGCGACGTCGAAGCCCTGCTCGATCAGGCCGGTGGTCAGGTGCTTGCCGATGTCGCGCCGGCCCTTGAGGCGGTACATCTTGTCGGGCCCCTCGCCCCAGGCGTTGGGCCTGCCGGTCATCATCGACGAGCTTTGCGCATGCCGCCAGGGGTACAGGTCCATGTCGTCATAGGCGCAGACCGTGAACGGCGGGATGATGTCTTCCTTGAAGTTCTCGTACTGGTCGTCGCCCCAGATCAGCACCACGTCCGGCTTGAAATCATCGATGGCCTGGCGCACGCGGCGGAACTGCTCCACCAGGGCCGCGCGGTGCCGGCCTGCGGCGGCGGTGCCCTGGTCGTCGCCCCACTCCTCGCGCATTGCGGCGGGCCAGTTCTGCGGCGACTTCAGTTCGTCCGAGATGCTCGGGTCCTTGAGCGTGAGGCGCAGGATGCCGCTCATCATCTCGTCGGGCGTGCACAGGGGAGGGTAGTGGGACAGGCCCACGCCGAGGATTTCTGCCATGTCTGTCTCCGATGCTGGGTGGACTCAGTCGGTCACTTCAGTGGTGTCGGCACGTGATTTGGCGCGCGCCTTTTTCCGCAGCGATGCCGCTGCCGCCTCGCCTTCGATCTCCTGGGCGCGCCCGATGGAGGTCGTCAGCTGGGTCAGCAGGGTGACCAGGTGCAGGCGCTCTTCGCGCGTGAGTCCTGCCATGAGGCGCTCGAGCCGGCGCCAGTGCGCCGGCAGATGCGCCTTCAGAAAGGTCTCCCCCTCGGGCGTGAGGACGGCCAGGAGCGAGCGCTGGTCGGACGCGTTGAGTTCGCGGCGGATCAGGCCCTTGTCCGCCAGCGTGTTGATGTTGCCGGACAGGTTGTTCGGCTTGACCACGAGCATGCCGGCCAGCGCCCCCATCGTGGTGGGCTGCCGCGTCCGCTGAAGCGTGGTCAGGATGTTGAACTGCAAGGGAGACAGGCCCATGGCGCCGACTTCATCGGCCTGGTCCCGATCGAGGATGGCAAAGGTGCGGTAGATGCTCAAAAGCACCCACAAGGCCGAACCATCGAGGGCCTTGTCGAGTGCGGCGCTCACGGCCACCTGATCGCTCAGGTGCAGGACCGGGGGGGCGCCGCTGGCGGCCGAAGCCTTGGCGGGTGCGGCTTTCTTCTTGGGTGGTTGCATGGAGTTCCGAATATTTCGATATCTGAATAATTCCGATTATGACAGCTGGCCCGCGGCTTCGAGGCGGACGCCTCTAGGGTTTTCCCTCAATTACTGGACAATCTGCTTTGTGAATAGTTCAGAAAGTGAAGTGTGATGTTACACTGTCCCGGCGTCGGCAGGTTGAGCCGAGTGAAAAAAAGCGGTCCCGATCCACATCCCTGAGGAGACAAGCATGAAGCGCCGTGTAGTTCTTGGTCATCTCGCCGGCCTGGCGGCAGCAGCGGGGGTCGCCGTCCCCGCGAGGGCGCAGGCCTGGCCGGCCCGGCCCATCAAGATCATCGTGCCGTACGCGCCGGGCGGTTCGCCAGATACGGTCGTTCGGATCATTTCCCAGCCGCTGGCGGCGGCCCTGGGGCAGTCGGTGGTGGTGGAGAACGTGGCGGGCTCCAGCGGCGTGGCCGCGATCGAGCAGGTCAAGCGGGCTGCGCCAGACGGCTACACGCTGATCGACTGCGACGCGGCGCACTGGGCCGTCAACCAGTTCACCAAGAAGCAGCTCCCGTACAACTTCGAGAAGGACCTGGCGCCCGTCTCGATCCTCTCCACGTCCGCGCTGTTCCTGACCGTCCATGAGTCGTTCCCCGCGACCAACCTCCAGGAGATGGTGGCAGCGGTGAAGGCCAAGCCGGGCTTCTACAGCTACGGCTCGTCGGGTATCGGCAGCCTGCATCACCTGACGATGGAGGCCTTCAAGGCGGGGCTCGGGCTCGACATCCTCCACGTTCCGTTCAAGGGCACCGGCCAGTCGGTTCCGGCGCTGGCGGCGGGCCAGGTGTCGATGGCCATTGCCGCCTTCAATTCGGTCGGCCAGTTCGCCAAGGCCGGCCGGGTGCGCGTGCTGGCCGCCAACACGCGCGAGCGTGCCAGCATCCTGAGCGAGTACCCGCCCATGGGCGACGCGGGCCTGCGTGACTTCCATTTCCCCGGCGAGAACGCGCTGTTCGCGCCGGCGGGCACGCCCAGGGCCGTGATCGACCAGCTCTCGGGCGCCATCGCGCGGGTCCTTCGCGACCCTGCGACCATCAGCCGGCTGCATGCGGCCGGCGTCGAGCCCCCGCCCCAGGCAACGCCCGCCGCATTGGCCGAGACCATCCGGCGCGACATCCCCCGTTATCAGGCCGCCGTGAAAGCGTCGAGGATCGAAGCCGAATGAGTCAGTGCGATAGCCAGCCTTGCGCCACCGAGTCCGCCGTCGTCTGGCACCGGCCCACCCTGTCCAACGAGGCCATCGCCTCGCTCGTCCAGGACGGCCGGGTCCACTCGCGGGTCTACACCGACCAGGCGATCTTCGACCTGGAGATGGAGCGCATCTTCCACACCTCGTGGATCTACATCGGCCACGAGAGCGAGGTGCCGCGCGCCGGTGACTACCAGGCCCGCAGGATGGGCCGGACCCCGGTGCTGATGGTTCGGGGACGGGACGCGCAGGTGCGTGTCCTGATCAACCGCTGCCGGCACCGCGGCGCCACCGTGGTCGAGACCGAGTCGGGCAACACCAAGATGCTGCGGTGCTGGTACCACGGCTGGGTGTACGACCTCACGGGCGCCCTGCGCGAGGTGACCGAGCCCGGGGGCTATGGCCCCGACTTCAAGCCCGAGGAGATGGGCCTGACCGCGGTCCCGCGCGTGGCCTCCCACCGAGGCTTCCTGTTTGCCAGCCTCCAGCCGGAGGGCGAGTCCCTCGCCGACTTCCTGGGCGGCGCGGCGTCGCAGTTCGACATGCTGGTGGACGCCTCCCCGACCGGGCAGATCTTCCTGGACGCGGGGGTCAACAAGACCGAGTACCTGGGCAACTGGAAGCTCGTCGGCATGGACGGCTACCACCCGAACTTCGTGCACGCCTCGGTCGTCGCGGGCTGGGCCCGGAATGCCGAGTCGGGCATCGGCGCCATGCACCGCGAAGACCCGTTCAGCGATGCCGCGCTCACGCTCACCCGCGACTACGGCAACGGCCATGCGATGCTGGACTTCCGTGCGCAGCGCCTCAAGAGCTACAGCAAGCACGCGGCCTACCTTGCCAAGGTGCCGGGCGGCGAGCAGTACGTCCAGGACATGCACCAGGCCTATGGTAAGGACCGCGCAGAAATGCTGATCAGCCTGTCCGGCGATCCGCACCTGGGCGTGTTCCCCAACCTGCAGTTGATCGGCAACCAGGTGCGCATCATCGTGCCCATCGCCCCGGGCGTCACCCAGGTGCTGATGTCGATGGTGCGGCTGGGGGGCGTGAGCGACGAGATCAACACCATGCGGGTGCGCCAGCACGAGTCCTTCTACGGGCCCGCAGGCTCCGGATCGCCCGACGACGCGGAGATCTTCGAGCGCGTCCAGCGCGGCATGCAGGCCGAGTTCAATCCCTGGATCGAGATCTCGCGCGGCATGCACCGTGAATTCGTCGACACCGATGGCAGTGTGGTGGGCCGCATCACCGACGAAGTACCGCAACGGGGCCAGATGAAATACTGGCTCCACCTGATGACACAGGGCGCGCGATGAGCCCGGAGAGCACTGTGACGGATCCTTCGACCGCCCTCAATGACTGGGCCACCCTCCGTGAGGTGGAGTTGTTCCTTTTCAAGGAAGCCGAGCTGGCGGACACCCACCAGTTCCAGGCCTGGTTCGCGCTTTTCACCCAGGACCTGCTCTATTGGGTGCCGTGCAACAGCGACGACTCCGTGATCGGCAAGCAGATCGCCCTGATCAACGACAACCGGGCCGAGCTGGACGAGCGCCTGTTCCGCCTGGGCACCAAGCATGCCCACGCGCAGTCGCCCCGGTCGCGGCTGTCCCGCATCATCACAAACATCGTGCTGGGCGACGACTATCGGCGCGAGAGCGGCGGTCTGGTCACTGCGCGCATGCTGGTCACCGAGGTCCGCAATGGCAAGACCGAGCACTGGGCAGCGCGAGTCAGCTACCTGCTGGCGCGCCAGGACGGCGCGCTGCGGATGCGGGAAAAGCGCGTGTACCTCGCCGCCAACGACGAAGTGCTTCCCAACCTCACCTTCATCATCTAACCCGCCGCAGCAAAAGGCTTCCCATGTCCCACAGCGATCCCGAAATCGGCAAGAGCGTGATGGCCGCCGGCCTCAAGACCAACTACCTGGAGGCCGGCGAGGGCGAGCCGGTGATCCTGATCCACGGCTCCGGGCCGGGCGTCACCGCCTACGCCAACTGGCGCCTGACCATTCCGGTGCTGGCGCAGAAATACCGTGTGCTCGCACCGGATATCGCGGGGTTCGGCTACACCGAGCGAAAGCCCGACCAGCAGTACGACCTCGATTTCTGGGTGCGCCACCTGACCGAGTGGATGGATGCAGTGGGGGTGAAAAAGGCGCGTTTCGTCGGCAACTCCTTCGGCGGCGCGCTGACGGTGGCCATCGCCGCCCGCCAGCCGCAGCGGGTGGAGCGCTTCGTCCTGATGGGAGCCGCCGGCGTCGACTTCGAGCTCACACCGGCCCTCGAGGCGGTGTGGGGCTATGAGCCCTCGATCGAGAACATGCGCAAGGTCGTGATGTCATTTGCCTACGACGCCGCCATGATGACCGACGACCTGGTCCGCTCGCGCTATGAGGCCAGTGTGCGTCCGGGCTACCAGGAGTCGTTCTCCCGCATGTTCGCCGCGCCGCGCCAGCGCCACATCCAGGCCCTGGCCACGCCCGAGGACGACATCCGCAAGATCACGCAGCCGGCGCTGATCCTGCACGGTCGCGACGACGCCGTGGTGCCGCCGTCCAACAGCCTCAAGTTCCATTCGCTGCTGAAGAACTCCGACCTGCACATGTTCGGCAAATGCGGCCATTGGACCCAGATCGAGCGCAAGGACGATTTCACCCGTCTCGTGCTTGAATTCTTTGCCGCCTGAGATCGCCATGGCCCTCGACAGCCTGCCGGTGGTCGGCGTGATGATCGGAGACCCGGCGGGCGTCGGCCCGGAGGTCTGCGTGCGCGCCGCGGCCAGCCCCGAGCTGAAGTCCCTGTGCCGCGTGGTGCTGATCGGGGACCGGGCCGTCCTCGAGCGGGCCGCCAGCCTCTGCGGGATCCCGCTCAAGCTGGTCTCGATCCAGGACCCTGGGATCCCCCTGGCGGCCAATGCCGTGGGCGTTCTCGATCCAGGCACCTTCGACGCCTCGGGCAATCGTTTTGGCGTTGCCTCGGCGCAAGCGGGCGAAGCCGTCCTGCGCTGGCTGCGACTGGGCGAGGAATTGGGCCGCGAGGGCCGGATTCAGGCGCTGGTGCTCGGCCCGATGGAGACGGCCTCCATGAAGGCCACCGGCAAGGTGCAGGACATGGACGACCTGCAGCCCGCCGGGACTTTCATGCTGCGAATGAGCGGCAACCTCCGCGTCATCCCCCTGAGCGAGCACGTGCCCTTGTCGAGGGCGATCGAGCTGGTCACGCCCGAGCGGGTGGCGCACGTCGTCCGGCTGGTCGACCGCACCCTCAAGCGCTGGGGTTTTGCCAAGCCCCGGATTGCGGTGGCCGGCATCAACCCGCATGCCATGTTCCCGGAAGACCAGGCCAAGATCGCCCCGGCCGTGGCGGCGGCCCGCGCGGAGGGCATCGACGTCCAGGGGCCGATGGTCCCCGACACGGTGTTCCGCCACACCCTCGAAGGCCGCCACGACGTGGTGGTCACCATGTTCCATGACCAGGGCCAGATCCCGATCAAGACGGGCGCCTTTGAGGGCGCCTGCACCGTCTACGTCGGCTTGCCGTTCGTGATGCTCAACGTGCCCCACGGAACGGCCTATGACATTGCCGGCCAAGGCATTGCGCAGCACCAGAGCATGCTGTCCGCCATCCGGACCGCAGCCAGCCTGGCCGCCGGCAGGCCCATCGCCACCTGACCTCACCGACCCGATTCCATGACAACACAGAAGATCGCCCTGGTCACCGGTGGCAGCGCCGGACTCGGGGAGGACATCGCCCTGCACCTCCAGCGCGAAGGCTACCGGGTGGCCGTGTGCGGCCGCCGCGCCGACAAGCTCGACGCGATGAGGGCGCGCGGCGTCGAGGCCTTTCAGTGCGACATCGGCAACCGCGACGACGTCGCCCGCATGCGCCAGTGGGTCGGGCAGACCTTCGGCGCGCTGGACGTCCTGGTCAATTGCGCGGGCATCGCGGTGCAGAAGGGGCCGTTCCTCGATGCATCGGCCGGTGACATCGAGCGCCTGGTCCAGATCAACGTCCTGGGGACGATGTTCGTGACGCAGGCCTTCCTGCCGCTCGTGATCGAGCGTAAGGGCTCCGTCGTCAACTTCAGCAGCACGCTGGCGCAGCGGCCGCGGGCCGGGTCCATCGCCTATTCCGCGACCAAGGGCGCGGTGGAGGCCTTCACCCGTGCGCTCGCGATCGAGGCCGCCGAGCACGGGGTCCGGGTCAACTGCATCGCGCCGGCGCTGGTGCGCAGCGAGATCTACCTGGCGGCGGGCATGTCGCAGGACGACTACGACAAGCTGCTGGCCGCGCGCGCCAAGGAGTTCCCGCTGCGCCGCGTCGGCGAGCCGCAGGACGTGACGGGCATGCTGTCCTACCTGGTCTCGGATGCCGCGGGCTGGATCACCGGCCTGTGCCTGCCGGTGGACGGCGGGGCGATGCTGCGCTGAGCGCCCGATGGGCGCGCTGCCAACCCTTTCGCCCGACACCGTCCTGGGCGGCGCGCTGGCGATTCTGTCCCTGCTGACCTACGGCATCTGCATGGTGCTGGTCTCGGTGGGCATGCGTACCCTGCGCAGTGAGCCCGGCTCGCTCATCGCGGCGGCGGCAGGCGTACCGGCAGGCCTGTTGATCGCCGGCCTCCAGCTGGCGTTCGGTGAGGTCGGTCCGGGCATCAGCCTGTGGGCCGTGGCGGCTTTCGCGCTCGCCGGGATCCTGTCCACCTACCTGGGGCGCTGGCTGGTCTTCAAGTCGATCGAGCTCAATGGGCCTTCCGGCGCGTCGGCCCTGCAAAGCACCAGCCCGCTGCTCACCGCCGTGTTCGCGTGGGTCCTGCTTGGCGAGGTGATCGGGTGGGTCGGGCTTCTGGGCATCACCCTGGCCATCGTGGGCCTGGTGTCCATGAGCTTCGGCCTGCAGCGGCGCGCCGCCGACCGCCCGCCCGCTTCGTCGCCGGCGCGGTTGTCGGCGCGATCCATCGGGTGGGGCGTCTGGGGCAGCGTCCTGGTGGGGGTCGGCTCGTCGGCGGCCTATTCCGGCAGTCACATCTTTCGGGGGTCGGCCGTGCGGATCTGGAATGAGCCGCTGCTCGGCGCAACGATCGGCGCCGGGGCGGCCCTGCTCGCGCTGCTCCTGGCCAGCCGCCACCAGCTGCCCGCGTACCGGCGGGAGATCCTGGGCAACCGCAAGGGCGCCTGGCTATTCGCCGGCATCGGCGTGCTGCAGTTCCTGGCGCAATCCCTGGTGATCGCCTCGATGAAGTACATCCCCGTGAGCGTGGCCGCCCTGGTCTCCATGTGCACGCCCCTGGTCGTGGTGCCGATCAGCTATTTCCTCATGCGCAACGAGGAGCGCCTCAACGCGATCATGCTGGTGGGCATTCTCATCACGATGAGTGGCACTGCACTCTCGCTGGTGTTTGCCGGGAGGCCTTGAAGAGGCCGGTCTGGCGGTGGCGACCCGGTCCGCCGCGCCGGCATTGCCCGCCAGGTGCCGCGCCGCATGGCTGCCTGGCGGACACCGGTCTGCTACGCTTTGCGCATGACCGCCTCCTCATTCGCCGCCGGCTCGCCCGGCCTGCGGGCCATCGCCGCCGACCGCCTGCCTGCCCTCCTGCAGGCCATGCCCAAGGCCGAACTCCACATGCACATCGAGGGCTCGCTCGAGCCCGAGTTGATCTTTCAACTCGCGCAGCGCAACGGCGTGCCGCTGCCCTATGCCAGCGTCGAGGACCTGCGCCGGGCCTATGCTTTCACCAACCTGCAAAGCTTCCTGGACATCTACTACGCCGGCGCCAGCGTGCTGCTCAAGGAGCAGGACTTCTACGACATGGCCTGGGCCTACCTGCAGCGCGCCGCTGCCGACCATGTGGTCCATGCCGAGATTTTTTTCGATCCGCAGACGCACACCGCCCGCGGCGTGCCGATGCAGGTGGTGATCGGGGGTCTGCACCGCGCCTGTGTCGATGCGCGGGCCAAGCTGGGCGTGAGCGCCAGCCTGATCCTGTGCTTCCTGCGGCACCTCAGTGAAGAAGAGGCCTTCGAGACCCTGGAGCAGGCGCTGCCCTTCATGGGCCAATTCATCGGCGTGGGGCTGGACTCCAGCG
>CAZCTU010000010.1:0-16497 GCA_964501495.1 uncultured Ramlibacter sp. | reverse complement strand
AGCGCATCGCCGAGCGCGGCGGCGTGCTGGGCGCGATGGAGACCGGCTACCAGCGGGGCCGCATCCAGGACGAGAGCATGCATTACGAGATGCTCAAGCACACCGGCGAGCTGCCGATCATCGGCGTCAACACCTTCCGCAATCCCAAGGGCGACCCGATTCCGGAGAGCCTGGAGCTGGCCCGCTCCACCGAGGAAGAAAAGAAAAGCCAGCTGGACCGCCTGGAGGCTTTTCACGCCCGCCACGCCAAGGAGGCGCCGGTGCAGCTGGCGCGCCTGCAGCAGGCGGTGATCGAGAACCGCAACGTGTTCGATGTGCTGATGGACGCGGTGCGGGTGTGCTCGCTGGGTCAGATCACCAACGCCCTGTTCGAGGTGGGCGGGCAGTACCGGCGAAATATGTAAAGGCTCAGAGCGGCCGGAGCGCCGACACCGGCCGGCCGTTCTTGTCGAGGCCGTGGTAGACCTCGGCCTCGACCCGGCGCCCGCACAGTTGGAGCGCCCATCGCTCGGCGACGCTGCCGTCGCCCGGGGTGAGCGGCCCCTGCCCGTTGGCGGCCGGCGTACGCCGGATCACCTCGCTCACGAGCGAGTCGACCTTGTCACAGCGATAGGCCAGCTTGGCCCCGTTCGCGAATTGCGTGGCGACCCGGCTGCGCTCGGGCTCGCGCAGCAGGCTCTCGCCGTGCAGGGGGAAGGTCGTGCCGCAAGCCGAGACCAGGAGGCAGGCCCCCAGCATGGCCGCATGTGTAGCCGCGCGTGTGGCGGCACGCGAGGCCCGGAGAGCGGGCGAAGCGGAAAGAGTTTTCATGGTTTCCTCAAGGAAGACAGCGTGGAAGGGGTGACCCGCACCAGGGTGGACGCATCCTGCACCGCCCCGGGGGGCGCGTTGGGGACCGGGTACTGGACCTGCCGGCAGCCCGCCGCCCCGGTGCCGTAGCAGCTGTGGGCGCTATTGGACGTGGTGAACACGCGCCAGAGTTCCGAGAGACTGACGACGCCCGGGTTTCCGCCCGCGACGACCGCCACCGGGTCATTCGCGAAATAGGAGAACTCGATGCGATCCGCCTTCGCCGGGTCAACGACGCGGGCGGCAGCCTGGATGTATTTCGTGGCGGACACGGGGCCGCCCACCCCCTGGACGGCGAGGTCCCGGTTCCGGGCGCCGTTCCTCGCGAGGATGCCCAAGGCATTGGTCTGCACCAGCGTTCCTCGGCTGTGACCCAGGCTGGTGGTTTCGCGGTCACCGCGGGCCTGCAGCACCTGCGCGTAGGCCAAGGTGGGATGGGTGGCGCCCAGAAAGTCCGACAGGCTCTTTTCGTAGCCCGCGACCATCAGTTCACTGATCGCATTGCCGGTGGGCAGGTAGTGCAGCATGAAGACCGTGCCGGGCTTGGCACCATCGTCCCCCGGCTTCGCGTTCTGCATGGCGAGCACCGCTGCCCGCTGCGCGTCGTTCTGGATGCCATTGACCGCCAGCACCGCTCCCGCAGGCGCCTGGGAAATTTCCGCCCTCACCTGCTCCGGCGTCCCCGTCATCCGCTCGCGGCGGGCCAGCTCGGGGTTGCGGGTGCAATCCGCACCGGATGGACAAGTCACTCGGTAGAACTGCGGCGTCTCCTTGAACATCACCCGCCAGGCGGGGTCGCTGAACTGGGTGAAGGTGCGGACCGCCTCGTTGCGGATGGTCTGCTCCGCCTGCGCCTGCTCGAGCAGTACCCTGGCATCGAGGCGGCTGGTACGCTCATTGGCCCCTTCGGGTTCGCGGCGGAGTGAAGCCACCACCTCGGCGCTCGACTGGCCGGTACGGGTGCGCTGCAAGGCCTCGTCGGTGATGCGGACCGTGGCAGGGCTGAGCACGGAGCGGGTCATGCCCTCGCTGGACTGGCTGCCACTGCCCTGGTCCATCAGCTTGCCCACCACTGCCTTGCCTGCGCCATAGCGCCCCTGGCTCGCCATGTCGCTGGACAGGCTGACCCCCTGGCTGGATGCGCGGGCCGAGGAGGCGTTGCGCAGGTCGCGCGCGTCGAGGCTGGCGGTGGTCAGGTGGTTGGGGCCGGGGTCGGACGGGCCACCCCCATACGCACCGCCCACGAGCGTACCACCCACCAGCGTCGTGTCACCCCGCACCTCGACGCCAAAACCTTCCGCGCCGGCAAAGACGCCTGCCTGGGTCGACACGCGGGTGGTGTGGCCCTGTGCCTGGGTCTGGTTGCGCCCCACCCGCCAGCCGGAGGCGCCTGCGCCGCCGGCGGCATTGCCACCGCCCGGTCCGCCGGGAACGCCCACACCCGGCCCGGAAAGGGGCACGCTCATCGAGACACCCGCGCTCCGGGTCTGGCTGTCGTAGCGGGCGCTGTCTTGCAGGCTTTCGATGCGCAGCCTGCCGCCGACGCGGGCGTCGACGCGCTCGCCATGAAGGGCTGCACCTTCCAGGGTGGCGTCGGCGCTGGCGTCGAGCTGGAGGCGGCGGCCCGCACGGACCACGGTGGACGACCAGGCCACGTCTTCACCCGCTCCCTGCCCTCGAGAGCGGCTGGCCGCAGCCGTCGCACTGACGCCGCCACCGGCGGAGACGCTCAGGCCCACGCTGGCGGACCGGGCGCTCGACTCGCTGCGCTCGCTGGCCTGGTTGCGGGCCGCCACGAGCGTGACGTCGCCCTCCGCCTGCAGCAGGAGGTCACCCACGGCGCCCAGCTGCGCGCCCTGCGCCCGCAGCCGGCTCTCCGGGCCGGCGCCGGTGGCGGCGATGGACAAGCGACCACCGGCCTGAACCGCGGACGCGCGGGCCTGATCGACTTGACGGGATTGCCGGGCCTCCGCGCGCTGGCTGCCCAGCGTGAGGTCGAGCGAGAAGCTGTCCAGGACGCGCCCCGCCTCGGGCAGCGCCGCGTCGGGACCGGAGGCGGCGGCATAGGCGCCATAGAGCTGCAGCGCCGCGCTCGTTCTGGCCAGGGCCTTCATCCGCGCGTCGGGCGTGCGCCCCGAGGCCTCCAGGCTGCGCTGCGCGCTTTGCAGGCCTGCGACGAGGGGGCTGGAGACCCCCGCCGAAATTCCGGCCTGCCGGGTGTGCTGCTCGGTCTGCTCGGACACGGTCTCCCGCGCTTCGGCGATGTCGACCTGGCGCGCCCGGATGTCGACGTCACCACCTGGCGCCAGCACGTCGCCGCCGGACTGCCGATAGACCCCTCGGGCGCGGACACGGACCGAGCCGGTGACGCTGCCGACGGTGGCGGCCTGGGCCTGCTGGCTCTGTACCGCCTCGCCCTCCGACAGGGTGCGGCGGCCCAGGGTCACACCGTTGCCGCTGCCAAAGAGTCCCGAGCGCGCTTCCTCCCTGAAGCGTGTGCTGCGCTCGACGCGCGCGGCCGCCTCGATGCGGACGTCGCCTTCCGCAGCCAGGGTCAGGTCGCGATCGGCCAGTACCTGGCTGCCCCGGACCTCCAGGCTTCCCTGGGCCAGGAGACCGAGGTCACCGGCGCCGATCGCGCCGCCGCGCTGGAAGGTCTGGTCCTTCGCTTCCTCGGTACGGGTGCTGCGGGTTCCGAGGCCGGCGGTGTGGGTGCCCCTGTCGCTGAAGCGCATCTCGTGGCGCTCCTCGGCGGCCAGGACGCGGATGTCGCCACCGGACTCCAGCTGCGCGGTCCCGGCCACCTCGACGCGGGAGCCCGTGACGGTGATGTCCCGGCGAGCCTGCAACAGCAGCGAGCCGTCGGAGCTCAGGCTGGCACCCTGGAGGGTCTCGTCCAGGCGGTGCAGGCGGCCGGCGGCACCCCCGCCCTGGTAGCGGCTGTCGATCTGCGCGCGGTCCCGAGTGGCACCCAGGGTCACCGCGCCCTGCACGTCGACGGTGGCGATGCTGCCCGCGTGGTCGCCCAGCTGCACCTCGCTGCCCAGCACCTGCATGTCGCCGCCCACGCGCAGGTCGGTGTCGCCCCGCACCCGCAGTTCGCTGCCCTGGTGCTGGATGAACTGGCTGCTGGCCTCTCCGCCCAGGCGCTGTCCGGATTTTTCTTCCGACGTCTGCACAGCGTCGACCACCAGGTCCCGGCCGACGTCGGCCGCCAGGCCCCCACCGATGTCGACCCGGCTGCCACGCACCAGCAGGTCACGTCCGGTGCTGACGTGTGCGTCCCCGGTCACTTCGACATCGGCCTGGCGAACCACGGTGGTCACCTGTCGGGTGATGCCGGCGGCCTGCGAGGTCTGCGCCCCGGTGATGCCGGCGACGACCAGGTCGCGGCCGGCGCCGGCCTGGAGGCGCCCGGCCCGCACCAGGGCGCCTGCCAGGTCGATGTCGCCCTGCGCGGACAGGTCCAGGGTGCCGCCCGCCAGCAGGTTGCCGAGACGGCTGTCCAGGTTCTGGCGGGACTCGAGGCGCAGGTCACCGGTGGCCCGCAGGGTTCCGCCGTTGCGAATCTCCTGCTGGTCCCGCAGGTCGATCGAGGCCGCAGCCACCAGGGGTCCCTCCGGCCGCAGCCGGGCGCTGGCGGCGGCGAGGTAGACCTGCGGCACCAGCACCCGCGCGCGGCCGCCCTCGGGCAGGTCCACCTCCTGCGGCACCAGCCAGACGATGTCCGAGCTCAGAAGGGCGACCTGGTCCGCGCTGAGCGCGACGCCCGGCACCAGGCCGATGGCCCGGGCCTGGGTGACGGCGCTGTCCATCAGCGCGCGGTACTGCCCGTCCTCGTCGGCGAACCGGGCGAGGAGGCGGCTGCCGGTCAGCGCCACCAGTTGCTCGCGCAGGAGGCGCTGTTCATAGAGTCCATCGCCCAGGCGGCGAGGGACGGCTGAAGGGTCAAGACCAAGGGCCTGGAGCAGGTGGACGCTGGAGATCCACTGGCGGCTGCGGGTGAAGCGCGGGTCGGTCTGCATCAGGACGCCCGCCTGCGGGTCGGATGCAGCCTGGAACAGGGGCGATGCGGGCAGGGGTACCGGTACAGGAGAGGGTGCGGGTGCGGGGGATGATGTCGGCGGTGCGGCAACCGGCACGGGCAGGCCAGCAGACGCCGGGACGGACACGGGCAGCGATGTCACCAGAGGCGTGGGTGCTGGTGCTGGTGCTGGTGCTGGTGCTGGTGCTGGTGCTGGTGCGGGCACGGGTGGCGCCACGACCGCCGGCACCGGTGGGGCCCAGGGTGGCGCAGCGGATACAGCGACGCCTGCGGGCAAGGGTGGGGCCGAAACACTGTCCGCCGCGGGAGCGCCTCCTGGCGTCCGGCCGTTGACCAGGGCGCCGCCGCTGCCGTGAATCGCGGCATGCGCGGTCAGGCTGGGGGCGAAACCGCGAAGCTGCGGGTAGTCTCGGACGTCATCTGCGAAGGGCTGGCTCCAGGGCAAGCCCCAGTAGGTCCGGTACCAGTAATTCCCGGAGTAGGCGACCCGGATCAGGAGCTGGGGCGCGCCCTCCTGGCTGAGCCGGGCGGCCCCGAGGTCGATGCTGCCGCCGGCCGAGATGTCGGACGCTTCATTGCGCACGCGAATCACTCGGGAGAGATCCAGGTCGCCACCCGCCACGATGCGGCCACGCGGGCTGATGGCCGTGACCCGGTTCATCGTCGCCACCCCCGTGTAGTCGGTGTAGAGGTAGTCCGAATTCATGAAGCCGCCATGGGGCGGGTCGAGGTACACCCCGCCGATCTGGGCCGGGTCAGGGGTGTTGACCTGACCCACCCGGCCCGTGAGGCGTATGCCCGCGCGTGCCAGCTCGTCGGCATCGGGCACACGGTCAAATTCGCTGAAGACGACCAGTTCGCGGCGGCGGTTGGTGAGCGAGCCGGCCCGGAGGGTCATGCTCCGCCCCGACTCGATCAGGCCGGACCGGTTGACGATGCTGGCCGCGGGGGCCGGCGGTCCCTTGGACTTCGGCGCGCCGGTCAGCACCACGTGGCCCAGCCCGAGGATGGTGGTCACGGGGGCGGTGTCGGTCGCGGTCTGGTCGTCGAGGTTCTCGATGACGGTCGCCCGCAGGATCAAGGTGCCGGCCTCGTCTGTCGCGCCGATGAGGGCGCGGGGGCCCACGTTGGCGAGGTGCTGGCCAGCCGCCAGGTCCACCTCGGCCCCGACCATGGAGCCGGTGTTGAGGATCTCCTCGCGGGCGGAAGCCTGCAGGCGCCCCACGGCATCGATCGCGCCGCCGTTGCGAAGCTCACCCGCCAGCTGCACGTCCTGCCGGGCGGACAGGGTGCCGGTGTCGGTGTTGAGCAGGGCGCCCGCGGCGTCGATGCGCAGGGACCCGGACAGCGCGTGCAGGCCGCCGGCATTGCGCACGCCGACGCCCGCCTCGCTGGCCAGCAGGAAGATCTGGCCGGCGTACATGCCGCCCAGCGCGCCCACGTCGAGCGCCAGGGACGGCGCCGGGCCGGTGCCGGCGATCGCCGAGCCGGGCCGGGTGACCGCCGGGTCCGTGTCCTGAGGACCCAGTGCCACGCGCAAGTCGTTCGCCCACAGACCGCCCTGCAGCACCATCGCCCGCGAAAGAATCGTGGTGGCATCGGTGGTCGACGCGTCGAGCCCGGCGCCGCGGATGTCGACCAGGCCCTGGCGGACGCTGAAGCCCTCGAGCGAGCCACTGCCTCCAATGATCGGCACACCCGTGGTGAGGGTGGCACGGCTGGCGTTGATGAAGCCGCCACCGTCGACCACGATGCCCGCCGGATTGGCAACCACCACCTCGGTCCGCGGTCCGGCCACCTCGAGGTAGCCACGCAGCTGGCTGGGCTCCCGGGCGTTGACCTCGTTGAGGATCAACCGGGCGGACCCGCCAGCCAGCCAGGGGTTGCCGCGAACCCAGCCGCCCAGGCGGGTGGGCGTATCGACCCGGCTGTTGTTCAGGATGACCCCGGAGGCGGGCACATCGAACTGGCTGAATCGATGGCGCGAGACGCCGGCGGCGCTGGGCGTTCTGACCTCCACCTGCGGCAGCCCGTTGGCGGTGCGCAGCACGGCCGGCCGCTGGTCCGCAGGCGCACTGGCGTCGGCCGTGACCTGGGACCAGGCCGGCACGCACAGCAAAGAACAGAGGGACAGGAGCGCCCCGAAGAGACAGTGGAACCTGCGTGTCATGGAGTGCCCCCAGAGACCCGATGGGGCCGCATTCTTGGCAGCGGTCCAGCCGTCAAACCGATGACGCCTGACACGGCGGACCGCCCTCCCCTGTCATGATTCACGCCCATCCGGTGCTCGAAAGGGGCCCGGTCGGACCGATGTCAGCGTCATCCCGAGTTCCGGAAACCCGCATGCCCCTACATTGACCCGCAGCGGGAGCCCACGCTCCCCACCCAGTCAAGCACGGGAGCGGGTTTGTCCAACGAATACATCCTGGAAACCAGGGGCCTCACCAAGGCGTTCAAGGGCTTCGTCGCGGTGAGCGGTGTCGACCTGCAGGTGCGGCGCGGGGACATCCATGCGCTCATCGGCCCCAATGGCGCGGGCAAGACGACCTTCTTCAACCTGCTCACCAAATTCCTGGCGCCCACCCGCGGCAGCATCCACTACCGCGGCATCGACATCACCCACGACAGGCCGGCCCGCACGGCGCGCCGGGGCATCGTGCGCTCCTTCCAGATCTCGGCGGTGTTCCCGCACATGACGGCACTGGAGAACGTGCGCGCCGCGCTGCAGCGGGGCCTGGGCACCTCCTTCCACTTCTGGAAGCCCGAGCGCTCGCTGCACGGCCTGCATGAGCGCGCCCTGCAACTGCTGGCCGACGTCGACCTGCAGGACTTCGCCGGGGAGCTCACCGTCAACCTGCCCTACGGCCGCAAGCGCGCGCTCGAGCTCGCCACCACCATGGCGCTGGAGCCCGACCTGATGCTGCTCGACGAACCCACCCAGGGCATGGGGCACGAGGACGTGGGCCGGTTCACGCAGCTGATCAAGAAGGTCTCTACCGGCCGCACCATCCTGATGGTGGAGCACAACATGAATGTGGTTGCCTCCATCGCCGACCGCATCACCGTCCTGCAGCGGGGCGCCGTCATCGCCGACGGCCCCTATGCCGAGGTCTCGCGCAACCCGCAGGTGATCGAGGCCTACATGGGCGCGTCCTCCGGCGGCGAGCTGCAGGGGGCGCACTGACCATGACGCAGACGCCGCCCCTTCCGCCTTCCACCATGCCCCCCGCCCGCGAGTTGCTGCGCCTTGAAAACCTGCACGCCTGGTACGGCGAGTCGCATGTGCTGCACGGCGTGAACATGACCGTGTCCGAGGGCGAGGTGGTCTCGCTGCTCGGACGCAACGGCGCCGGGCGGACCACCACCCTGCGCGCCATCATGGGCCTGACCGGCCGGCGCAGCGGCTCGGTGCGCCTGTTCGGCCAGGAGGCGGTCAAGCTGCCGCCGCACAAGGTGGCCCGCCTGGGCGTGGGCTACTGCCCCGAAGAGCGTGGCATCTTCGCCAGCCTCTCGGCGCAGGAGAACCTGATGCTGCCGCCGGTGATCGCCGAAGGCGGCATGGGCGTCGACGAGATCCACGCCATGTTCCCCAACCTGGCCGAGCGGGCCGCCAGCCCGGGCACGCGCCTGTCGGGCGGCGAACAGCAGATGCTGGCGGTGGCCCGCATCCTGCGCACCGGCGCGCGCCTCTTGCTGCTGGACGAAATCTCCGAGGGCCTCGCACCCGTCATCGTGCAGAAGCTGGCCGACATGATCCTGGGCCTGAAGGCCCGGGGCTACACCATCGTGCTGGTAGAGCAGAACTTCCGCTTCGCCGCCCCGCTGGCCGACCGCTTCTACGTGATGGAGCACGGCGCCATCGTGCGCGAATGCCGCCAGGACGAGCTGCAGGCCCACATGGGCATGCTGCAGGAGTTCCTGGGCGTCTGAGCCCCACCGCGCGTTCCCATCACCCCCCCCATCCACCGCCCTCATCCCCGCGCCCGATCGTTCCACCCCCCGCACATTCACCCCGGAAGGAGACTCGCATGAAACTCAGGACCAAGACCCTCGCCGCATCCATCGCCATCGGCCTGGGCACGTTCGCCGTTCTGGCAAGCCCGGGCGCCCTGGCCCAGCCCGCGCAGGGGCCGGTGCGCATCGGCTTCATCACCGACATGTCCAGCCTCTACGCCGACATCGACGGACCGGCCGGCGGCGAAATGGTCAAGATGGCGGTGCAGGACTTCGGCGGCAAGGTGCTGGGCCGCAACATCGAGGTGCTCACCGCCGACCACCAGAACAAGGCCGACGTGGCCAGCTCCAAGGCCCGTGAGTGGATCGACAAGGACGGTCTGGCCATGCTGGTGGGCGGCACCAGCTCGGGCGCCGGTATCGCCATGGCCAAGGTGGCGGCCGAGAAGAAGCGCCCTTACATCGTGATCGGCGCCGGCTCGTCCCGCCTCACCAACGAGGACTGCTCGCCCTACACCGTGCACTACGCCTACGACACCGTGGCCCTGGCCAAGGTGGCCGGCACCGCCCTGGTGAAGGCCGGCAACAAGCGCTGGTATTTCCTCACCGCCGACTACGCCTTCGGCCACTCGCTGGAGGCCGACGCCGCCGCGGTGGTCAAGGCCAACGGCGGCACGGTGGTGGGCGCGGTGCGCCACCCGCTGAACGCGTCCGACTTCTCGTCCTTCCTTCTGCAGGCCCAGGGCTCCAAGGCCCAGATCCTGGCCCTGGCCAATGCCGGCGGGGACACCATCAACGCGATGAAGGCGGCCAAGGAGTTCGGCATCACCAAAAGCATGAAGGTGGCCGGCCTGCTGGTGTTCATCAACGACGTCCACAGCCTGGGCCTGCCCACCACCGAGGGCCTGCAGCTGGCCGACAGCTGGTACTGGAACCAGGACGAGGAGAGCCGGACCTTCGCCAAGCGCTTCTTCGAGAAGTTCAAGCGCATGCCCTCCTCTATCCAGGCCGCCGACTACTCGGCGACCATGAACTACCTGAAGGCCGTGCAGGCGGTGAAGACCACCGACGCCGACCAGGTGATGGCCTACCTGAAGAAGAACAGGATGTCGGACTTCTATCACAAGAACGCCACCGTCCGCGCCGACGGCCGGGTGATCCACGACATGTTCCTCTACCAGGTGAAGGGCCCGAAGGAGTCGACCACGCCCTGGGACTACTACACGCTCGTGAGCAAGTTCACCGGCGAACAGGCCTTCACCCCGCTGGCCGAATCCAAGTGCCCGCTCGTCAAGAAGTGATCTGAAGAAGGCGCCGCGAACTGACCATGGAAATCTTCGGCATCCCCCACCAGGCCTTCCTGGGCCAGCTGATGCTGGGTCTGGTCAACGGCGCCTTCTACGCCATGCTCTCACTGGGCCTGGCGGTGATCTTCGGACTGCTCGACATCGTCAACTTCGCCCACGGGGCGCTGTACATGCTGGGCGCCTTCGCCGCCTGGCTGCTGCTCGACAGGCTCGGGCTCAACTACTGGCTGGCCCTGGTGCTGGCCCCGCTCATCGTCGGCGCCTTGGGCGTCGTCCTCGAACGGCTTCTCATCAAGCGGCTGTACGGGCTGGATCCGCTCTACGGCCTGCTGCTCACCTTCGGCCTGTCCCTCATCTTCGAGGGGCTGCTCCGCGAGCAGTTCGGCGTCTCCGGCCAGTCCTATCCGGTACCCGAGGTACTGCAGGGCGCCACCCACCTGGGCTTCATGGTCCTTCCCAACTACCGCGCCTGGGTGGTGGCGGCCTCGCTGGTCGTCTGCCTGGGCACCTGGTTCCTGATCGAACGTACCCGGCTGGGCGCCTACCTGCGTGCCGGCACCGAGAACGCCAGGCTGGTGCAGGCCTTCGGCGTCAACGTGCCGCTGATGGTCATGCTCACCTACGGCGCGGGCGCCGCCCTGGCGGCCCTGGCCGGCGTGCTCGCCGCGCCCATCGTGCAGGTCACGCCGCTCATGGGGTCGAACCTGATCATCGTGGTGTTCGCGGTGGTCGTCATCGGCGGCATGGGCTCCATCCTCGGCTCGGTCGTCACCGGCCTGGGCCTGGGCGTGGTGGAGGGCTTCACCCGCGTGTTCTACCCGGAGGCCTCCAGCGTGGTGGTCTTCGTGATCATGGCCATCGTGCTGGCGCTGCGCCCGGCCGGCCTCTTCGGCAAGGAGGCCTGAGATGGCCACCCCCTCCTCCTTCTCGAGTACGACGTCTACAGGGCGCGGCGTCGACCGCCTGCTCACCCGCGGCACCTACGCCGCCTTGCTGGCCCTGGGCCTGGCCGCGCCCTTCATCGGTCTGTACCCGGTGTTCGTGATGAAGCTCCTGTGCTTCGCCCTGTTCGCCTGCGCCTTCAACCTGCTGCTGGGGTTCACCGGCCTCTTGTCCTTCGGCCATGCGGCCTTCTTCGGTTTCTCCGCCTACGTGACCGGCTGGTTCATCAAGAGCCAGGGCTGGACGCCCGAGCTGGCCTTGCTGGCCGGCATGGTCGTGGCAGCCTTCCTGGGGCTGGCGGTCGGCCTGCTGGCCATCCGCCGCCAGGGCATCTACTTCGCGATGATCACCCTGGCGCTGGCGCAGATGGTGTTCTTCATCTGCCTGCAGGCGCCCTTCACCGGCGGCGAGGACGGGCTGCAGGGCGTGCCGCGCGGCGCGCTGCTGGGCCTGCTGCCGCTGCAGGACGACCTCACCCTCTACTACGTGGTGCTGGCCATCTTCGTCGCCTGCTTCCTGGCCATCGGCCGCATCGTCACCTCGCCCTTCGGCCAGGTGCTCAAGATGATCCGCGAGAACGAGCCGCGCGCCGTCTCGCTGGGCTACGAGGTCGACCGCTACAAGCTGCTGGCCTTCGTGCTCTCGGCGGCACTCTCGGGCCTGGCCGGTTCGCTCAAGACCCTGGTGATGGGCTTTGCCACGCTGTCGGACGTGCACTGGTCCATGTCGGGCGAGGTGATCCTCATGAGCCTGCTGGGCGGCGTGGGCACCCTGTTCGGCCCTGTGCTGGGCGCCGGCGTGGTCATCGGCTTGCAGAACCTGCTGGCCGACAAGGTGGGCGCCTGGGTCACGGTGATCATCGGCGTGATCTTCGTCCTCTGTGTGCTGGCCTTCCGCAAGGGCATGGTGGGCGAGCTGGCGGCCTGGCGCGAGCGCCGCCGGCTGCCGGCGCGGGGCTGAGGGCGCATCCCGCCGGGTGGCCTGCCTGCGCCGCCCGGCACCCGGGGGCTACCTCCGGGGGCCATTCCCGGGCCCACTCCCGGGGCCCACTTCCGGAGCAGGGCCAGCCCCTGTCCCCGACGTGATGGGCGAGCCCCTGGCGGGCCGCTAAGCTCTCCGGCACAAGAACAGGAGACCCCCATGAACGACCTCTTCTCCCTCCAGGGCCGCGTCGCCCTGGTCACCGGCGGCTCGCGCGGCATCGGCAAGATGATCGCCCGCGGCTTCCTCCAGCAGGGCGCGCGTGTCTACATCAGCGCGCGCAAGGCCGCCGATTGCGAGGCCACGGCCCAGGAGCTGTCCGCCTTCGGCACCTGCATCGCCCTGCCCGCCGACATCTCCGGCGTGGAGGCGGTGCGCGCCCTGGCCGCCGAGATCGGCCGCCGCGAGAAGCAACTCGATATCCTGGTGAACAACGCCGGCGCCGCCTGGGGCGAGTCCTTCGAGACCTTCCCCGAGAAGGGCTGGGACAAGGTGATGAACGTGAACGTGAAGGCGCCCTTCTTCCTCACCCAGGCGCTGCACCCGCTGCTCAAGGCGGCCGCCGCCGAACGGCCGGCCAAGGTGATCAACATCGGCTCGATCGACGGCGTCTCGGTCAATCCCTGGGAGACCTATTCGTACTCGGCGAGCAAGGCCGCCATCCTGCACCTCACGCGCCGCATGGCGCTGCGCCTGGCGCAGGACAACATCGTCTGCAGCGCGATCGCCCCCGGCGCCTTCCCCTCGGAGATGAACAAGGAGGCCCGCGACCACGGCGACGAGGTGTCCAAGGCCATCCCGATCGGCCGCGTGGGCCGCGACGAGGACATGGCGGGGGCCGCCATCTACCTGGCCTCGCGTGCGGGGGACTATGTGGTGGGCGAGACGCTGGTGGTCGACGGCGGCGTGACGCACATGCGCGGCGCAGGCTGAAGCCGCCGCTGCGCCAGGGCCCTCGCCTGCCGTGAGGGGCACTTGCCCGGCGCACCATGAAAAACCGGGCCTCGGCCCGGTTTCCTTGTTTACAGCGTGTAGTTCTGCGGCCCGCGCTGCGCAATCTTGGCGGCGCCGACCTTGTTGCCGAGTTCGGCGCACTTCGCCAGCGACCAGCCCTGCTCCAGTCCGAAAAGGAGCGCGCCGCGCCAGGCGTCGCCGCAGCCGGTCGGGTCGACCACCGCAGCGGCCTTGACTGGCGGCACCACGGTCTTCTCGCCATCGATCCAGACCTCGCAGCCCTCGCCGCCCAGCGTCACCACCAGGCCCTGCACGCGGCGCGAGATCTCGGCGCTCGTCCAGCCGGTGCGCTCGGACAGCATCTTGCCCTCGTAGTCGTTGACGGTCACCCAGGTGGACTGGTCGATGAAGTTCGCCAGCTCCTTGCCGTCGAACATCGGCAGGCCCTGGCCCGGGTCGAACACGAAGGGAATGCCGGCGGCCTTGAACTGCTCGGCGTGCTGCAGCATGGCGTCACGGCCGTCGGGCGAGATGATGCCCAGCTTGATATCGGGGTGCGCCTCGATGCGGGTGATGTGCGCCTGCATCATCGCGCCGGGGTGGAAGGCGGTGATCTGGTTGTTGTCCAGGTCCGTCATGATCATCGCCTGCGCGGTGTAGGTGTCGGTCACCTTGCGCACGAACTCGGCGCTGATGCCCAGCTGCTTGAGGCGCGCGAGGTAGTCGTCGCCGTCGTTGCCCACGGTGGCCATGGGCAGCGGGTTGCCCCCCAGGAGCTTGTGCGCATAGGCGATGTTGCCGGCGCAGCCGCCGAAGTCGCGGCGCAGCGTGGGCACCAGGAAGGACACGTTGAGGATGTGGAGCTGCTCCGGCAGGATCTGCTGGGAGAAGCGGCCCTCGAAGTTCATGATGGTGTCGAACGCGAGCGATCCACAGATGACGGCGGCCATGGTCTTGTTGCCTTTGCTATGCGAAGTGGTGATTCAGGGATAGAAGGCCAGCAGCCGGTAGCCGCTGACGGTGCCGGCGGCGGCCGGCGAGACGGTGAGGGTGACGGCGCTGGCCCACTCGCCCTGCGGCGGCAGGGTGGACGGGGCGTCCGCGCCGAGGTCGGCCGGCTGCAGCACCCGCCGGATCACCGGCTGGTCCTGGTTGTCGGTGAGGGTCAGCTCCAGCGCCGGCAGGGCCACGGGCAGCGAGGCCGCATTGGCCAGGGTGAACTGCAGCCTGAAGGCGTCGGGCTGCAGGCGCGAGAAGGCGGAGGTGTCGATGGTGATGGCCTCGATCCGGCGCGGCGGGCCGATGCGGCATTGCAGGGGCTGGCAGAGCGCGGTGAGCAGGGGCTGGAGCGCAGGCACGCGCTGCGCGAGCTCGTCGCGGTGCTCATAGGCCACCTGCCCGCCCAGCGCCAGGGCCAGCAGGAGGGCGACGGTGCCGGAGGCGACGCGCACCGCAGGCCGGCGCCAGAAGGCCTGGCGGCGGGCCCGGCGCATGAAGGACACCTGGTCGACGACGGGCGCGGGGGTGCCGGGCTCCGCGGGGGGCGTCTCGGCTCGTTCATCGACCGGGGCCAGCGCATCGGGAACGGGCGCCGCCAGGGGCGTGTCGTTCCAGGCCGGCTCGCGGCTGTCGTGGGCCACTGGCGCCATGGGCGCAACGGGCTCAGGGTCACCCTCAGCCAGGACCGGCTCGCTCATGGCGGGCGTCGTGGCGACTGCGGCAGCCACCGGTGTCCCGGTGTCTTCCAGGGCGTTCGCCGGGGATGTGATCTGCGAGCCGGCCTCCTGCGGCTCGACCACCTCGCTCACCACCGGCACCTGCGGCGACAGCGTGGCCCGGGCGTCGAACAGTTCGCTGCAGCGGCCACAACGTACCCAGCCCTCCGAGACCTTGAGCTGGTCAGGCACCACCCGGAACACGGTTCCGCAGGCGGGGCATCGGGTGGTCAGGCTCATGGGGCCTTGATTCTAGTGAGCGGCCGATTCAGGCTCGGCCGCCCGGGGCGGGCGCTCAAGCCCGGCGCGCCGTCATCAGGATCCAGCCGTCCATGCGGTCGGCCACTTCCAGCGCGAGGTAGGGGGCGTAGGCCGCCTTGAGCTCCTCTTCCTGCCGCTCCAGGATGCCGGCCAGCACCAGGTTCCCGCCCGGCTTGACGTGGCCGCACAGCAAAGGGGCCAGCACCTTGAGCGGAGACGCCAGGATGTTGGCGAGCACCGTGTCATAGGCGCCCGAGGCGACCTCGGGCAGGCCGGCGTTCAGGGTGACCGCATTGGCCTGGGCGTTGTCCAGGGTGGCGCGCACCGCCGCCGGGTCGATGTCGACCGCGTCGATCTCGCCGGCGCCAAAGCGCGCTGCGCCAATGGCCAGGATGCCGGAGCCGCAGCCGTAATCGAGCACCCGCTGGCCGGCCACCGGGTGGGTGGCGGTCCACTTCAGGCACATGCGGGTGGTGGGGTGGGTGCCGGTGCCGAAGGCCAGACCCGGGTCGAGCCGGATCACCTGGCGCGCCTGCGCCGGCGGCTCGTGCCAGGTGGGCACGATCCAGAACTCAGGGGTGATCTCGACTGGGTCGAACTGCGACTGGGTCAGGCGCACCCAGTCCTGCTCGGGCACCTCGGCGACGCCCTGCACCTGGCAGTCGCCGAAGAAATCCTGCAGCTGCAGCAGCGCCGCCGCCTCCCGGGCCGGCGCCTCCTCGGGGAAAAGCGCGATCACCCGCGAGCGCTGCCAGCCCTCCTTCGGGGGCGGCATGCCGGGCTCGCCGAACAGGGCCTGCTCGGCCTCGGTGTGGGCGTCGGCGTCCTCCACCGAGACGCTGAGCGCGTCCAGCGCGTCGAGCGCTTCGGCGAGGACTTCCACCCGGTCCTCCGGGCACAGCAGGCGCAATTCGAACAAGGCAAGCCTCCAGGGGCGGCGCGGGGCCGCGGAAAAGACAGGGGCCGGCCGCGCCGCGATCGGCACGCGCCGGCCCGGGGGCGGGACGGGATCAGCGCTTGTGGTGCGCCATCCACTCCTCGAGGTAGTGGATGTTGGTGCCGCCGGCCATGAACTTGGCGTCGACCAGCAGCTCGCGGTGCAGCGGGATGTTGGTCAGGATGCCTTCGACCACCGTTTCGAGCAGGGCGGTCCGCATGCGGGCCAGGGCCTGCTCGCGGGTGTCGCCATGGGCAATGATCTTGCCCACCATGCTGTCGTAGTTGGGCGGCACGAAGTAGTTGTTGTAGACGTGCGAGTCCACCCGCACGCCCGGGCCACCCGGCGCGTGCCACAGGCTGATGCGGCCCGGCGAGGGCGTGAACTTGAACGGGTCCTCGGCGTTCACGCGGCACTCGATCGCGTGGCCGCGGATCTGGATGTCGCGCTGGGCGAAGGGCAGCTTCTCGCCGGCGGCGACCTTGATCTGGGTCTTGACGATGTCCACGCCGGTGATCATCTCGGTGACCGGGTGCTCGACCTGGACCCGGG
>CAZCTU010000009.1:0-16929 GCA_964501495.1 uncultured Ramlibacter sp. | reverse complement strand
TCATGTCGACGCTGTCCGCACGGGCCGGCCAGGCCCTGCGCTGGGGAACGCTGACCCTGCTGGCGCGCATGGGCCTGCAACTGGTGGCGCAGGTGCTGCTCGCGCGCATGCTCGGGCCAGGCGCCTACGGCGTCTATGCGCTGGGGCTGGCCCTCCTCACCTTCACCGGCTTCCTCGCGGGCAACGGCTTCGCCTACGGGCTGGTGCTGCGGCCGCATATCGGCGAGGCGGACATTCGCCTCGCCTTCACCTGGCAGGTGCTCGCAGGGCTCGCGGGCGCGGCCCTGCTGGCCGCCAGTGCGCCCGCGCTGGCCGGCTTCTTCCACGCGCCGGCGCTGGCGCCCACGCTGCGCTGGATGGCCCTGGCCTGCGCCTTCAATGCGGGCGCGGGCACTGCGCTGGCCCTGATGCAGCGCGCGCTCGACCAGCGCCGCCAGGGCCTGCTGCAGCTCGCGGCCTATGCCCTGGGCTACCTGGGCGCGGGGCTGCCGCTGGCCCTGGCCGGCTTCGGCGCCGAGGCGCTCGCCGCCGCCTGCGCGGTGCAGGCCGCGGCCACCTTGGCGCTGGCGCTGTGGCTGCAGCCGCACCCGCTGCGGCCGCTGTGGCGCGGCCCGGCGCGCGCGGCGACGCTGGGCACCGGCGGGCGCGTCTTTCTGACCAACATGGTCAACTGGCTCTCGGCCAACCTCGACCGGCTGGTGATCGGCCGCTGCCTGCCCGCGCCGGCGGTAGGCCTGTTCGCGCTGGCCTGGAACCTGTCCCAGGTGCCGGTGGCGCTGCTGGTGGGCGCGACGCAGCCGGCGCTGATGGCGGCGGGAACCCATTTGCGCGCCGGCGGGCGAAGGGAAGCACGCCGGGCGAACGAAGGCCCCATGCAGGCGCAGGCCGCGACCGGCGAGGAAGGCCACACCACCCCGGACACCAGCGCCCCGGACACCAGCACCCGGGATCTGCGCCGCCTCGCCGGCGCCTGGGAGATGGCCAATGCCGGCGCCGCCTCGCTGCTGCCGACCGCCGCCCTGTGCGGCGCCCTGCTCGCGCCCGACCTGATCGCGCTGCTCTATGGCCCGGCCTGGCAGGCCTCGGGGCCCCTGCTCGCGCTCATGCTGCTGTGCCTGCCGGCCTGGACCGCCTGGGCCCTGGCCACGCCGGTGCTGTGGCACACCGGCCGGCCGCAGCAGGAGGCGACGCTGCAGCTGCCCCTGCTGCTGCTGGCGCTGCCGCTGTGGGCCTGGGCAGCGCTGGGCGTGCCGGGGACGGCGCCGGCCGACGCCGAGGCGCACACCGGCCGCCTGCTCGCGGTGGCGGCGGTGACCGCGCTGCTGCTGCATGCGCGGGCCTGGCTCACCGTGCGCGCGGCACTCAAGCGGCTGGGCCGCTCGCCGTCGCGGCTCGCGTCACCGGTCTGGCGGGGGCTGGCCCTCGCGGCCTGCTGCGCGCTGGCCCTGCTGGCGGGACAGGAAGCGGCCAGCTGGATCGCGGCGCAGGTCTCCCCCGGGTTCGCGCTCGAAGAGACCGGCGCAGCCACGGCCGGCCTGCGTCTCGCCACCGGCGGCGTTTCGGCCCTCGGCTGCGCGTGGGGCCTGCTCGCGGTTCGGCCCTCGCTGATCGGGCCGCAGGCGCTCGCCCTGCTGCGGCGCGCGGGCGTTGCGGGAGCTAGGCCGTGAGCGCGCTGGACACCCTGGTCAACAAGGCAAACGCTTCGGGCGCGTCGGGCCTGCCGCGCGCGCGAGCCGCCGCGCCCGCGCTTCGCCGCGCCGGCCTCCTGCCCTGGATCTTCCCCGCGCTGCTGCTGGTGCCGGCCGTCGACGTGCTGCTCTCGGGCCGCAACCTCACCGAGGCGGCCGCCGCGCTCGAGATGGCCGGACCCGGGCCGCGCGCCGCGCTGGTCGACTGGCTGCAGCGCGCCGTCTCCCTGCTGCTGCTGGCCGCGTCGCTGGAGCAGGTCGTGCACCACGCGCAGGAAAAGCTGCCGGCGCCGCTGCCGCTGGCGGGCGCCTTCCTCCTTTACTGGCTGGGGACCGTCGCCCTGCCCGCGGCCTTCGGCGCGCACCCGCAGTTCGGCCACGACCTGTTCTACGCGCCGGCGGCCGGCCTCGCCTGCTGCCTGGCCACGCCCGCCGAGAAAGACCGCATCCTGCAGTCGGCCCGCGACGCGCTGGCGCTGCTGCTGCTCGCCGGCCTGGTGCTGCTGCCCTGGCGGCCGGCCCTGGTGGCCGACCCCTCCTATGCCGCCGGCTGGCTGCCCGGCCTGCCGCGCCTGGCCGGGCTCACCCCGCATGCGGTGACCCAGGGCATGCTGGCCCAGGTCTTCCTGCTGCTGCTCTGGGTGCGGCCCTACGCGCGCCCCGCGATGCGCCGCGAGGCCTGGGTCCTGGGCCTGGGCGTGCTGGTGCTGGCCCAGTCCAAGACCGCCTGGCTGGCCTTCGCGCTGTGCGCCCCCGTGTTACTCGCGGTACGCCAGGGCCCCTTGCTGTGGCGCCGCCTCGGCGGGCCGGCGCCGGGCGGCGGCGTGCTGGCCCTGGGCGCCGGCCTGTGCCTGCTCGTGGTGCTGGGCGCGGCGGCGGCCCTGTCGGAGCAGGTGGCCGGGCGCGCTGCCGACTTCTTCGCCAGCGAGCAGGGCGCGCAGCTTCTCTCGCTCACCGGCCGCGACCGCATCTGGGAGGCGGCGCTGGAGGAGTGGCGGCTGCACCCGGTCTTCGGCTATGGCCTGTCGATCTGGGACGGCGCCTACCGCGCCGCCATCGGGCTGCCGCATGCGACCCATGCGCACAGCCAGTTCCTCGACGACGCGGCCCACGCCGGCAGCGTCGGCGTGGCCGCCCTGCTGCTGTACGCCACGGTGCTGCTGGCGATGTGCCTGCGCCATGCGCGCGCCAGCGGCGGCCTCGCCCTGGCGCTGGGCCTCACCCTGGGCCTGCGCGCCATCGGCGAGGTGCCGCTCGCGCTCCAGGGCTATGGCACCGAGCTGTTCGTTCACCTGCTGCTGCTGTCCACGCTGGCCGCGGCTGCCACATCACCCGAGAGAGGAGACCGGCATGAGGATTTCCGTCGTCATTCCCCTGTACAACAAGGCCCGCTACGTGCGCGGCGCGGTGGCCTCGGCGCTGGCGCAGAGCCTGCCGCCGCTGGAGGTGATCGTCATCGACGACGGCTCCACCGACGACGGCCTGCCGATTCTTTCGGCGGCGATGCGTGACGAGCGCCTGCGGCTCGTGTGCCAGGCCAATCGCGGCGTGTCGGCCGCGCGCAACCTGGGCATCGCGCTGGCCCAGGGCGACTGGGTGGCCTTCCTCGATGCCGACGACGAGTGGCACCCCGACTTCCTCGCCGCCCTGGCGCGGGCGCACCGGCGCTGCCCCGAGGCCGACCTGCTGGCCACCGGCTTCCGGCGCGTGCAGGACGCCACCGTGCCGCTGCGCCCCTGGACGACCGAACCCGAAGCCGTGGACGAGGCCGGCGGCGTCGAGGTGATCCACGACCTGCGCCGGCGCTGGATGCGGCGCGCGCCGCTGTGCGCGAGCAGCGTGGCGATCCGCGCCGAGCGGCTGCGGCGGATGTCGCCCTGTTTCCACGAAGGCGAGTCCTATGGCGAGGACCTGGACATGTGGTTCCGCCTCGCCGACGAGGCGCCGGTGGCGGCGGCCGGCGGCGCCTACGCCTCGGTGCGCGGCGGGGTGGAGGGCGCGCTGTCGCGGGTGGCCCGCCGCAGCATGCCGCCCTTCCTGGTGCGGATGCGGGCCCAGGCCCTGACCGGGCAATTGCCGGCGCGCTTCCAGGCCTCGGCGTTGTGGTTCGTGGCCCAGGCCCAGGTGACCATGGCGCGCGAGGCCCTGGCCGAGGGCGAACGGCGCGAGGCCCTGGGCTGGCTCCTGGGCGACCTGCGCGCCTCGCGCGGCTGGCTGCTGCGACGCTGGTGGGTCACCCTTCTCCTGGCCCTGTGCATGCCCTCGCCGGTGGCCGACCACTGGCAGCGGTGGCGCATTCGCAGCGCCGAGGCCCAACTCCGAAGGGGCGCGGCATGACGGCCGCGGGCGAGACCTTGCGCGTGTCCGTGATTGTCAAGGCCCTGGACGAAGGCCCGCGCATCCGGCGGGCCCTCGCCAGCGCGCTGGCGGCCGTGGCCGAGGTCGCAGGCAATGGGGGGGGCGAGGTGATCCTCGCCGACGGCGGCTCACACGACGACACGGTGGCCCAGGCCCTGCGGCTGCCGGTGCGGGTGGTGCAACTGGCCGACCCGCGCGAGCAGCGCTGCGGCGTCGGCCCCGAGCTCGGGTGGCGGCAGGCGCGCGGCGAATACCTGTACCTGATGGACGGCGATATGGAGCTCGCGCCGGGCTTTCTCGCCCCCGCGCTGGACTTCCTCGCTCGCCACCCGGAAGTCGCGGGCGTGGGCGGCCGGGTGATCGAGCGCAACCTCAACGCGATGGAGTACCGCGAACGCGATCGCCGCGCGCAGACGCAGGAGGCGCACCGCCGGCCGGGCCCGGTGGACCGCCTCGACGGCGGCGGCCTCTACCGCCGGCGGGCGATCATGGAGGCGGGCTACCTCTCCGACCGCAATCTCCATAGCTACGAGGAGCTGGACCTGGCGCTGCGTCTGCGCGCGCGCGGCTGGCGGCTGTGGCGGCTGTCGCTGCCGGCGGTGAGCCACGAAGGCCATGCCGATTCACCCTGGCAGCTGCTGGCGCGCCGCTGGCGCAGCGGCTATGCCTGGGGCTGCGGCGAGGTGCTGCGCGCGGCGCTGGGCCAGCCCTGGTGGCCGCTGTTGCTGCGGGACCTGCGCGAGCTGCGGATTTACCTGGCGGTGTGGGCCTGGTGGGGCGCGATGGCGGCCTTGTTTGCGCTGGGCCTGATCGCCCCCCGCACTCAGGTCCATCCCCTCGCTCTGGAAGCCATGCCAGTCGTGGCAAGTCTCACCGGCCTGGCCTGGAGCGCGCTGGCCCTGCTGGCGGTGGCGCCCTGGGCGGTGATGACGCGGCGACGCCAGTCGGCCGCGTCCGGCGCCTATGCAGTGGCGTCCTGGTGCGTGCACGCTGCCGGCCTGCTGCGCGGGCTGCTGGTGAGGCGAAGGCCGCCGACCGGACCGATCGCGATGCGCGAGCCGGGTCCGCCAGCGGATGCATTGGCTGCGGCGCAGGTGGCAACACACCCGGCAATGAAGGGGGCCGAACCCGGAACCAGCGCGACGCCCCTGCCCTGGCTGCCCTCGCCCCGCCCGCGCGAGCGCCGCGCGCGCACGCCGGTGATCCTGGTCGCCTGCCCCTGGACCCCGGTGGGCGGCGGGATGTACAAGGTGGCCGACTACCTCCTGCGCGCGCAGGCCGCGCCCGGGGCCTGGCTGGCAGGCGACGGGCCCGAGCCGCCGGCTGCCCGCCTGCGGCCGCTGGACACGCGCGGCGGCGGCAGCGCCGCGGCCTCGATGGGCGTGCTGGCCCGCGCAGTCTGCACCCTGCTGCGGGGCCGCCTGAACGGCGAGGTGGCGGGCGTGCATGTGAACATGGCCGAGCGCCTGAGCCTGGTGCGCAAGGGCGTGGTCATCGCCGCCTGCCACGGGCTGGGGCTGCCGGTGGTGCTGCACCTGCACGCCGCGCAGCTGCACCGGGCCTGGCCCCAGCTGCCGGCGCCCGCGCGCAGGCTGCTGCGGTGGGTGTTCTCGCTGCCGCGCGCCTGCATCGTGCTGGGCCCGCAGTCGGAGGCCTTCGTCACCGGGGCGCTGCGGGTGCCGCCCGAGCGGGTGCGTATCGTCACCAACGGCGTGCCGCCGCCGCGCCTGCCGCGCCACCGGCCGGACCGCGACGGCCTGCAGCTCCTGTTCGTCGGCAACCTCTCGGCGCGCAAGGGTCTGCCCGAGCTGCTGCAGGCCCTGGGCCACCCGGCGCTGGCCTCGCTGCCGCTCACGCTCACCCTGGCCGGCGGCGGCGACCTGCCCGCCTGGCGCGAGCGCGCCGAACGCCTCGGGCTCGCCGGCCGGGTGCGCTTCACCGGCTGGGCCGAGGGCGAGAAGCTTGCCGCCCTGATGGCAGGCGCCGACGCCCTGGTGCTGCCCTCGCACGACGAGGGCCTGCCGCTGGTGCTGCTGGAGGCGCTGGCGCAGGGGCTGCCGGTGGTGTGCACGCCAGTGGGCGAGATCGCCGCCCACCTGCAGGACGGGCGGCACGCGGTGTTCGTGCCGCCGGGCGACGCACCCTCGCTGGCGCTGGCCCTGGGCCGGGTGCTCAGGGACGCGCGGCTGCGCGAGCGGCTGGCGCTGGAGGGACGCGCGCTGTGGCAGCGCGAGTTCTCGCTGGCGCGCTTCTTCCTGCGGGTGGCGGCGGTGCATGCCAGCTGCTTTGGCGTGTCGGCCACCTTGCCGGCGGGCCGGGACACGGCCCACGCGCCGGTGTCCTGCCCCTCGCACACACCCACCCGCCCCCCGACGGGGAAGCTCGCGTGATCCTGGATTCCGACACCCTCGCCGAGGGCGAGCTGCTGGAGGCCGAGACCTGCGTCGTCGGCGCCGGGCCAGCCGGCATCACCCTGGCCCTCACCCTCGCTGAACGCGGCTGCCCGGTGCTGCTGCTGGAGGCCGGCCGCCGGCCGCTGGACCCGCTGGCGCAGTTGCTCTATGCGGGCGAGGTGGATGGCGGCGCGCTGGGCGAGGCCGCGCACAGCCCGCCGGAGCGCTTTCGCATGCGGGGACTGGGCGGCTCGAGCATTCGCTGGGGCGGCCGCTGCATGCCGCTGGACCCGATCGACTTCGAGGCCCGTTCCTGGGTGCCCTGGAGCGGCTGGCCGATCGGCCCGCAGGACCTGGCGCCCTACTGGGGCCCGGCCGGCGAGTGGGCCGAGGCCGGCGGAGTGGCGGACGGAGCCGCCGCCTACGACGCGCGCCACGCACTGCCCGGGGCGCCGCCGCTGATCACTGGATTCGAGAGCGACCTGGTGCACACCCACGGCCTGGAGCGCTTCTCCTGCCCCACCGACTTCGGGCGGCGCTACCGCCACCGCCTCGCGCAGGCGACGTCGCTTCGCGTGCTGCAGGGGGCTGTCTGCACCGCGCTGCGCCTCGCGCCGGACGGACGGCGGCTGCGCGCGCTGGAGGTGCACCTGCTGGGGTCGGCAGGCCGTGAGGCCGACAGGACACCCCTCTTGCACGTGATCGCTCCGCAGCCGACTGCGGCATCACGCCCGCATCGCCGCATCGAGGTACGGGCGCGACAGGTGGTGCTGGCCCTGGGCGGGCTGGAGACCGCCCGCCTGCTGCTCGCCTCCGACGATGTGCAGCCGCAGGGCGTGGGCAATGCGCAGGACGTCGTCGGGCGCTTCTATATGTGCCACCTCGCGGCCAGCCTGGGGGAGCTGCAGCTCATGGGCGATCCGCAAGCGGTGCGGCATGGCTACGAGGTCTCGCCCGAGGGCGTGTACTGCCGGCGGCGCCTGGCCATCGCACCCGAGGCGCAGCGGCGCCTGGGCCTCCTCAACGCGGTGGCCCGCCTACACCTGCCGCCCATCGCCGACCCGGCGCACCGCCAGGGCGCGCTGTCGGCGCTGTACCTGGCGCGGCCGCTCATTTCATGGGAATACAACCGGCGCCTGCGCGACGAAGCGGCCCTGGGCCCGGCGGCGCGCGCCGCACGCTGGTGGGGCCACCTGTCCAACCTGGTGGCCGACGCCCCGGCCACCGCCGCCTTCCTGCTGCACTGGCTTCGGCACCGCCACCTGGCGACGCGCAAGTTCCCCTCGGTGATCCTCCCCAACCGGAACGGCCGCTTCAGCCTGGAGCTGCAGGCCGAGCAGGTGCCGCATCCCGCGAGCCGCGTGGTGCTGGCGGGTGAGAGCCATGCGAACGGCCCGGGCGGCGGGCGCGATACGCTGGGCCAGCGTCGCCTGCGCATCGCCTGGCGGCACCAGCCGCAGGACGTCGCCTCGGTCGCCTGCACCCTGGCGCTGATCGCCAGCGAACTGGCGCGCCAGGGCGTGGGCCGGCTGCACTGGAACGCCGCCACGCTGGAGGCTGACCTGCTCCGGCACGGCGCCTACGGCGGCCACCACCTGGGCACCGCGCGCATGGGAACCGACCCGCGCAGCAGCGTGGTCGACGCCCAGTGCCGGGTGCATGGCGTCGACAACCTCTACATTGCCGGCGGCGCGGTGTTCCCGACCGCCAGCCAGGCCAACCCCACGCTCACCCTCCTGGCGCTGGCGCTGCGCCTGGCCGACCACCTCGCGCCGGGCGCGGCGGCGCCTGTGCAGGCAGACGAGGCGGCGCCTGCGATGCAGGCCGCGTGACACCCAAGGGAGTGACAAGGGAGTGAAGCGATGAAGGTCCTGATCCTCGGCGGCAGCGGCTACATCGGCCGCCACCTGGCGCAGCACCTGGCCGCGGCGGGCCTGCGGCCGCTGGCCGCGGCGCGCCACGGCGCGCCCCTGTGCCTCGACGCCTGCGACGGCGCGGCCCTCACCGGGGCGCTGCGCCGCTACGACGCGGTGGTCAATGCGGTGGCCGGCAGCACCCATGCCATCGCCGAAGGCGCGCGGGTGCTGGCGCGCGCGGTGCAGCAGGCGGGCGGCGTGCCGGTGGTGCATCTGAGCAGCCTGGCGGTGCACGAGTGGGAAGGCGCCGGCGCGGAACCGGCCTGGGCGATCAGCCCGCACGCGCGCTACGTCCACGCCAAGCGCGCGGCGGAAGCGCACCTGGCGGCGCTGGCGCACACCGGGACGCCGGTCGCGGTGCTGCGCCCCGGCTGCGTCTGGGGCCCGGGCAGTCCCCTGTGGGTGACCCGCATCGCCGACCTGCTGGCGGCGGGCCGGCTCGGCGACCTGGGCCCCGCGGGCGACGGCTGGACCCAGGGCGTGCATGTGCGCGACCTGTGCGAGGCGGTGCTGCGGCTGCTGCGGCCTGCGCGTGGGCGACCGGCCCCGCACGGACATCCGCAGGCACGGGGAACGGGGGAAATGTGGAAGGCTCGAGAGGTGCGAGAGGTGCGAGAGGTGCGAGAGGTGCAGCGGAAGCCTCCGGATCCGCTCGAGAGCCTGCGCGTCTTCGACCTTGCCGCACCGGACAGCCCGCGCTGGAACCGCTACCTGCGGGACCTGGCCCTGGCCATCGGCGCCACCCCCCTGCGTCGCATTCCGCCCTGGCAGCTCGCACTCGACGCGTGGGTGGCCGGGCCGCCGCTGTACCTGGCGCAACGCCTCGCGGGGAGTGCGCCCCTGTCCGATCGTGGCGGTGATGGCGGTCGTGGCCATGGCCGTGGTGGCGGAGGCGGCCAGGGCCAGGGACAGGCCGGGAGCCGCTGGCCTGCCCCGCTGCCCCCCAGCCTGCTGCGGCTGATGCGAAGCCCCGCGCACGCCGACAGCGTCGAGGCCACGCGGGCGCTGGGCCTCGCCTGGACCTCCTACGAGCGCACGCTGGACGAGGCCGCCGCCTCCTGGCGCGCCAGCCGAACCGAGAAGGCGAGCCGCAGCGCGCGCGCGAGGAACAGCGGATTGCCCGCGAGGTAGCGCCGGGCCAGGCGGCGCGGCTCCAGCGCCAGCCGCCAGGCCCACTCGAGGCCGAGCGCGCGCAGGGGCCGCGGCGCGCGGGCGAAGCGGCCGCCGAGAAAGTCGAGGATGGCGCCACCACAGACGATCAGGCAGGGCCGTCCCTCGGGCCCCCGCAATGCGGCTTCGCGCAGCGCGCGCGCCAGGCCCTCCTGCTGCGGCATGCCCATGCCCAGCACCACCAGGTCGGGCGCCTCCCGCGCCACGAGCTGCAGGTAGCGGGCAATCGGCTGAAAGCCATCGGCCCGCACGCAGCGTGCGCCGGGCGCGAGCGCCTGCACCCGTTCGGCCGCCCGCGAGAGCCAGGGCTCCCGCGTCCCCAGGAGGGCGATGCAGGGCGGCCGTGCGGACGCGAGGAGACGCGGAATCAGGTCGGTGCCATTGAGGTTGAGGCCGGCCGGCCGGCCCAGCATCCGCAGCAGCCAGGCCATGCCCTGCCCGTCGCGCGCCAGCCAGTCGGCGGCGGCCAGGTCCTCGAAGAAGGCGGTGTCGCGCGCGGCGAGGTTGAAGGCGTGGGCATTGGCGAAGGCCAGCACCTGCGGCGCGGCGGGCCGCGCCCACTGGGCCAGCACGCGCTCGAGGGCGGCCTCGTCCCGCACCGGCAGCAACTGCCCCAGCAGCGACCGCCAGCGCTCAGCCCCGGCCGCCGTCATTGAGCACCGCCCCGACCACGGTGACGCCGAACTCGCGCAGCGAGCGGGTGAGTGCGGCCACGCCCTCGAGCGCGCTGGTGTCGCGACAGGCCAGCACCAGGGCGGCGCCGGCGCGCGCGGCCACCGTGCCGGCGTCGGCGCAGCGGCCGAAGGCGGGCGTGTCGGCCAGCACCACGTCGTAGCTCGATCGCAGCGAGGACAGGAGGCGCTGCAGGCGGTCGCGCGCCAGCAGCTCCTGCGGATTGGGCGGCACCACGCCGGCCGGCAGCAGGAACAGGCCCGGCACCGCGGCGACCGGCGCGATGGCCTCGGGCCCGGCACGGCCCGCCAGCACCGCCGACAGGCCGACGCGGTCGCCCTTCCCGAGCAGGCGGTGCAGGCGCGGGCGGCGCAGGTCGGCGTCGATCAACAGGGTGCGCAGCCCCAGCTGCGCGAACAGCACGCCGAGGTTGGCGGTGAGCCAGCTGCGGCCCTCCGCCGGGCCGGGGCTGACCACCGCCAGCGCCGCATGCCGGGCGTCGTTCTCGAACCAGCGCAGCATCAGCTGGCTGCGCAGCGAGCGCAGGTGTTCGACCGCAGGACTGTCCGGCCGCCAGGCGGCGACGAGCTCGGTGGCCAGGCCCGAGTCGCGCGGCGGCGTCACATGGCCGAATTGCAGCGAGAGCGCCTGCCGCACGTCGCGCGAGGCGATCAGGCCCAGCTCGATGCCGGCCTCGCCGAATCGCTGGCCGGTCTTGTCCTGGTGCAGGCGGATGCGTTCGGCGTCGAGCGCCGAGAGACGCCCGAGCTGCACCAGCAGCGCGCCCATGGCCGGCACCGACTCGGTGGGGCCGAGGCCCGCGGGCAGGCCCGGCGGGTCGTGGTCTTCCCGGGACTCCCGCGCTTCGCCGGGCTCGAGGTTGCCGCGCGCATCCCGCGGCAGGGGCAGCACGCTGCCGCTCATGGGCTTTCTCCTCTCATGACGACGACGCAGCGGCCTCGCGGCGGCAGGCTCCGGCCACTCGCGGGCCGCACCCCCCGCCGGGCGGCGCGAAACGCGAGGTCAGGCCCGAGGCGTATCACTGCCCGGAGCGACTGCCGCTTCATGCCGCGCCTCCGGCCAGCCCCAGGCGCCGCGAGGGACCGCCGAGCGCCGGACTGCCCGAACCTCCGGAGGGCCAGGCCGAAGGCACGCTGGCCAGCACCCGAAGGTCGGCCAGCTGCACGATGTCGTCGACCGAGCGCACCCGGCGCCGCGCGAGTTCGAGCATCAGCGCACCCGCCAGCGCCAGCAGCAGGCCGGCGACCGTGCCGACCGCCAGCGCCTGGCGCCAGCCGGGACCGGTGGGCGCGTCGGGCGCGGAGGCCGGCGCGAGCAGCACCAGGTCGGCCTGGGTGGCCAGGCTTTGCAGGCGCGACTTCGAGGCCTGGGTGTTGACCTGTTCGAGCTGGCGGCGGGCCGCGTCCACGTCCTGCTGCAGCAGGGACAGGCGGGCGCGGTCATGGTTCAGGGCCAGCACCCGCTCGCGCTGCGCGTCGACGGCGGCGGACAGCTCGCGCTCCCGCAGCCGCCCCGCGCGCCAGCGGGCCTCGACCGCGCCGGAGAGGGTGCGGGTCTCGGCGGCCATGCGCGCGCGCAGCGAGACCAGCTCGGCGTCCAGGCGCTCCATCTGCGGATGCCGCGGGCCCAGGGTCGCCGAGGCCTCCTGGCGGCGCGCCTCCATCCGGGCGATGTCGGCCTTGAGCGCGTTGACCACCGGGCTCTCCATCACCTCGGCCAGGGTGTCGCCGGCGGCGCCGCGGCGCGACTGGGCGTCGGTGGTCTCGGCCTGCACCTGCGCCAGCCGGGTGGCCAGCTGGTTCAGGCGCGCGACCTCGTGGTCCGCCTGCTCGGAGCTGACCACAGAGACGATGCCGGCGCCGCGCTGCGCGTCGGCCAGGCGCATCTGCGCCTGCTCCAGCGCCTGGCGGGCCTGGGCCACCTGCTGCTCGAGCCAGCCGGCGTCCTGGCGGGCCGGGCCGGTCTTGAGGCCCAGGCTCACCTCGACGAAGGCGCGGGCCAGCGCATTGGCCACCCGCGCCGCCTGCGCCGCGTCGGGCCCGCGCCATTGCACGTGGATGATGTGGCTCTCGCGCGCGGGCCGCACCGCCAGGCCTTCGCGCAGATCGCTGGCGGAGGGCGTCGCGCCCGGCGCGATGCCTGCTTCCTGCTGCAGCAGCTCGCGGGCGCGGGTGACGACGGCCTCGCTGCGGGCGATGTCGATCTGGGTGGCGATGTAGCTGGCCAGCAGCGCGGGCGCATAGCCGCCGCCGACGTCGCTGGCCTTCAGGTCCACCAGCACCGGCGCCTGCGCCAGGTAGCTGGCCGGCCGAAGCATGGACCAGGCGACAGCGGTGGTCATGCTGGCCACGAGGATCAGTGCCGCGGCGGACCAGCGCGCGCGCAGGATGGCGAGGAACTGCAACAGGCTCACGCGACCTCCAGGTTTCGGATGGGACTCGGGTGCGGTTTCAGAACAGGCTCTCGCGGACGTAGATCACGTCGTCGGGCTGCACCGGCTCGGTGAGCGCGGGACCGCTCATCACGGTCACGCCCTCGGGGCTCTTGCGGTGCAGGCGCAGGCGGCTGGCGCTGCCGCGCGGGGTGGGGCCGCCGCCGGCCGCCAGGGCCTGCATCAGCGTCATGCCGCGCTCGATGCGGTAGGGGCCGGGGCGCTGCGCCTCGCCATAGATATAGAACACTGGCGCGCGCGGCACGAAGAGCGTGTCCCCGCCCGCGAGGACCAGGTCCTGGTCGGCGGCGGCGCCGGTGAAGAGCGACGGCAGGTCGATCACCTGCCGGAAGGGCTTGCCCTCGCGCTGCCCCGACACCACCAGCACCTCGTCGCCTTGAGCCGTGATGCCGCCGGCGGCAGCCAGGAGCTCGCTCGCGCGCATGCCGGAGGTTTCGAGCGCGAAGCGGCCGGGGCGGGCCACCTGCCCCAGCACCGTCACCTGGTGGCCGCGCGCCTGCAGCAGGTGCACCGTCACCTGCGGCGACTTGAGGAAGCGCCCCTGGCGCAGGGCGTCGGCCACGCGCTGCTGCGCCTCCTGCAGCGACAGCCCCCCCAGCTGCACCTGCCCGACCAGCGGGTAGCCGATGCCGCCGCCTTCGGAGACACGCGCCTCCACCGTGAGGTCGGGGTTCTGGAACACCTGCACCCGCACCAGGTCACCCGGGCCGAGGCGGTAGTCGCCCGCGGCGGCGCGCCCAGTGGCGGCCGCGGCCGACGGCGTGCCCGATGCCGCGGGAGAGAGTGCCGCGGTGGTCCCAGGCGGCGCCGCCTGCGTGAACGCCGGCAGGAGAAACAGCAGGAACAGGGCCAGCATGCCCAGCGCCCGCCAGCAACGCAGGGCCCAGGGCGCATGGCGCAGGGCGCCCAGGTCAGCGAGCGCCCCCGGCAGACCGGGGTGCGGGCCTCGGCGCGGCAGGCCCACCGAGGCCGGCGCTGCAGGCCGGGTGTGGATCACAAGGCTCATGGCGTCACCCGTATCGCGATGGAAGTGAAAGTGGCCCGGAACTGCGCGCCGGGCAGGCTGCTGCCCCGGCGCTCGCCGCGCACCTGCAGCAGCAGCTGCCACCAGGTCCGCGGCTGCCAGTCCAGCACCAGGCCGGTGGCGCGGCTGCGGTCTTCGCGGCCGGCGTCGGGCGCCGCCGGGTCCACCGGGGACCAGCGGCGCCACTCGATGGCATGCCGCAGCGAGAGCGTGGTGCGCGCGCCCGCCTGCCAGGCCGGCGCGATGAAGAAGCGCTCGGCGCGCACCTGGCCACCCGCGCCCAGGTCGTAGCCGCCGAGCTCGCGCTCGAGGCCGGCCTCGACCCGGGTGCGCGCGCCGTTGTCCCAGGCCACGCGGGCTTGGCCGACCGCGCCGTCGAAGTCGCGCGCGGCCTGCGCGTCGTGCCGCCGGCGCAACTGGCCCAGCCGGGCGTCGAAGGACCAGAACACATGGCGCGGCACCTGCAGCACCAGGTCGACCTGGTCGTCTTGGAAGTCGGGGCCGACGCCGTGGGGGTAGTGCCCCTGGCCGCGCCGCGCGCGCAGCGCGAGGTCCAGGCCCGAGGGCCAGCGATGACCCACGCCCAGGCGCGCGCTGTCGATGTGGGCATTGGCCTCCAGGGTGCGGGCCTGGTCGCTCTCGGTGCGCAGGCGGCTGGCCCCGGCCTCCAGGCGCCAGGCGCCGACGCCGCCCAGGCGCAGGTCGCCCGCCTGCTCGCGCTCGGTGCGCAGGTCGGCGCGGGCGGGCGTGCCGTCATCGACCGCCGAGAAGTCGCGCAGCTGCGTCTGGCGCGCCGACAGCGTGCCGGTCAGGCGTGGGGTGAAGGCCCATTCCCAGGCGCTGCGGTAGTTGGCCAGCTCGTGGTCGAGTTGCCCATACTGGTCGAAGCGCACCGCGCTGGCCTCGGCGTCGAGCGTGAGGCGTTGCAGGCTCCAGCGCTTGTCCAGGCGCAGGCCGGCGGTGAGCACCGCCAGCCGGTCGGACAGAGCCGAGGGCGCGCGCATCACGTTGGAGTCATGCGCGAGGCCGGCCGAGACCTGCACCACCAGGGGACCGGCGTGGGCGGGCAGGCGGGTGCTGGTGGCCAGCGGCACCAGGGGCTGCTGGCCGATCAGGGGCTGCGCCATGAGCGGCGCGGCGATGCGCCCGCGCAGCGCGTCGAGCTCGGCGTCGCTGGCGGGCGCGGACGCGGATGCGGGCTGGGCCTGCGCCGCCACCGGCCAGGCGATCGCCAGGCTGCAGGCGGCGGACGCGGCCGCGGCCGCCGCGGTCCGGGCCACGGTCCACGCGCCGGCCACGCGCGGTGGCAGTTCAGGCACCGGGCCGGCGGGCGGGAGCAGGTCGCCGACGCAGGTTCGCGGCCCTGCCGGTGGCTTGCGGGTCGGGGTGCGTGGGGCTGTGTGCATCGCGGCGTTCTCTCGGAAGGACAGGGCGAAGGGGAAGGCCGGGCCATGGTCGCTGACGAGCCGCACACCGGGCAATGGCCCGGTCGGGCCTGGGCCGTCCCCCTGCCCGTCGTCACCCCGCCGACGGTGGTCATGTCGATCAGTAGGCACGCGGATCTCCCATCAGCACACGCGCGGTGCGCAGCATGATGTACAGGTCCAGCCCCAGCGACCAGCGGCGCAGGTAGTCCAGGTCGAGGCGGATGCGGCCTTCCATCTTGTCCAGCGAGTCGGTCTCGCCCCGGAAGCCGTTGACCTGGGCCCAGCCGGTGATGCCCGGCCGGACCTTGTGTCGCACCATGTAGCTGCGAATCTGCTGCCGGTATTTCTCGTTGTGGGCCACCGCGTGCGGGCGCGGGCCGACGATGCTCATTCGCCCCTGCAGCACGTTGATGAACTGCGGCAACTCGTCGAGCGATCGTTGCCGCAGCCAGGCGCCCACCCGGGTCACCCGCGGGTCTTCACGCCGCGCCTGCGGCACCTCGGAGCCGTCCTCGGCCACGCGCATGGAGCGGAACTTGTAGACGACGATCTCCTCGCCATCGAGTCCGTAGCGGCGCTGGCGAAACAGCACCGGCCCGGGCGAGTCGATCCGGATCGCGAGCGCGATCAGCGCCATGAGCGGCGCGAGCAGCAGCAGCAAAGCGCTGGCCATCACGAGGTCGCTGGCGCGCTTGGCCACGCCGGCCCAGCCCCTGAGTGGCGTCTCGCACACCGAGATGACCGGCAGGCCGCAGACCGCTGTCGCCCGCCCCTGGATCAATTCGGTGACGAACAGGTCGGGCACGAAGTAGACCGAGGCGGTGGTGTCCTGCAGCGCCTGCAGCAGTTCGCGGATGCGGGGCTGCGAGGCCATGGGCAGCGAGAGGTAGATCAGCGGAATGCGGTGACGCTTCACATAGGGCGCGATGTCGGACAGGCGCCCCAGCATCCGGTGGCGGTGCGGGCCCGGCACCTTGTCCGCGCGCGGCCCTCGGGGGTCGGCGCGGTCGTCGAAGCAGCCCTCGAGCACGATGCCCGCGCCATGGGCCGCGCCCTCGGCGGCGCGCAGCCGGTCGGCCAGGGCCAGGCCCTGGGCGTTCAGGCCCGCCACCACCGCCCGCAGCGGTGGCCCCTGCAGCCGCACCAGGTGCGGCGCGGCCCAGCGCAAGGCCCCCTGGGCGGCCAGTTGCGCCAGCGGCGCAGCCCACAGCCAGTTCCGCCACACCTCGGCGGGCAGCCGCGCCAGCTGCCCGGTGGCCAGGCCCGCGAGCAGGAGCAGGCCTGCGACCCAGGCCCAGCCGGCCACGATGGTGAGCGCCGCCCGCGCCGCCGGCGCATGCAGCACCGGCCGCGCCGGGTACGAGAGCGCGAAGGCCAGCACCGACAGCAGCAGCCAGGCCGGCGCCACATGCCCCTGCTGCAAGGCCGCCACTGCCCACAGCGAGAGGGACGCGGCCAGGGGCTCGAGCAGGGTCTCGAGGCCGCGCACCAGCGGGTGGCTGCTGCCGGCCGGTGGTGGCAACAGCCCAGGCGAGACCGGCAGGCGCGCCGCGCCCACCCCTCCCTCAGGCATGGAGGGCCAGCCGGCTCATGCGGGCCACGGCCTGCGCGCGGTTGGTCACGTCCAGTTTGCTGAAGATGCTTTTGAGGTGGTTCTTGACGGTGAATTCGCTGATGCGAAGGATGCAACCGATCTCCGGGTTGGTCTTGCCCTGCGCCACCCAGGCCATGATCTGGCGCTCGCGCTCGCTCAGGGCGCCCGGCGCGCAGCGGCGCATGGTGATGGGCGGGCTCGCCGGCGCCTGCCA
>CAZCTU010000008.1:0-17538 GCA_964501495.1 uncultured Ramlibacter sp. | reverse complement strand
ACCTGCTTGCGCTGCAGGTTCTCCTGGCTGCCGCACAGGGTGCAGGGGATGATGGGGAATTGGCGGTGCGCGGCCCAGCGCTCGAGGTCGCGCTCGGCCACGTAGGCGAGCGGGCGGATCACCATGTGGCGGCCGTCGTCGCTCACCAGCTTCGGGGGCATGCCCTTCAACTTGCCGCCGAAGAACATGTTGAGGAACAGGGTCTGCAGGATGTCGTCGCGGTGGTGGCCCAGCGCGATCTTGGTCGCGCCCAGTTCGTCGGCCACCCGGTACAGGATGCCCCGGCGCAGGCGCGAGCACAGGCTGCACATCGTCTTGCCCTCGGGAATCTTGTCCTTGACGATGGAGTAGGTGTCCTGCTCCTCGATGTGGAAGGGAATGCCCAGGTTCCTGAGATAGGCCGGCAGGACATCGGCGGGAAAGCCCGGCTGCTTCTGGTCCAGGTTGACGGCGACGATGTCGAAGTGCACCGGCGCACGCTGCTGCATCTTGAGCAGGATGTCCAGCAGCGAGTAGCTGTCCTTGCCGCCGGAGAGGCAGACCATGACCTTGTCGCCCTCCTCGATCATGTTGAAGTCGCCAATGGCCTGGCCCATGAGGCGGCACAGGCGCTTCTCGAGCTTGTGCGTCTCGCGCTCGATCTTGGCTTGCTGGACGGGGGAGGGGGCGTCGGTGTCGACCCAGGTGGCGCTCATGCCCTGATTGTCTCATCGCCCCGCGGCCGGTCGCCAGCGTGGGGCGGCTCCTATGATGGGGTTCACATGCCCGACACGACCCTTCCCCGCGGACTCACCAGCGCCGAAGCGGCGGCGCGTCGCCTGCGCCACGGCGCCAATGCCCTCGAAGGCCCGGGCCGGCGCGGCCTGCTGCGGATCGCTGCGGCGGTGGCCACCGAGCCGATGTTCCTGCTGCTGCTGGTGGCGGCGGGTGTCTACCTGCTGCTTGGCGACCTCGGCGAGGGCCTGCTGCTCTCCGCCTTCGCCCTCCTGAGCGTGGGCCTGGTGGTGCTGCAGGAGCGACGCAGCGAGCGCGCGCTCGACGCCCTGCGGGACCTGGCCTCGCCCCAGGTACGGGTCTGGCGCGACGGCCGCCTGCAGCGCCTGCCGGCCAGCGAGCTGGTGCCGGGCGACCTCTTCGCGCTGGCCGAGGGCGAGCGGGTGCCGGCCGACGCGCTGCTGCATGAATGCGCCAGCCTGTCGGTGGACGAGTCGCTCCTCACCGGCGAGTCGGTGCCGGTGGTCAAGCGCGCGGGCACCCAGGACGAGCGGGCCGAGGCCCGCGCCCGCGCCGAGTCGGCGGCGGGCGCCGCGGAGCCGGCCTCGGGCGGAGCCGGCCTCGCCGCGGGCGGCGACACCCAGCCCTGGCTCCATGCCGGCACCCTGGCCGTCGCCGGCCACGGGCTGGCCGAGGTGGTCGCGATCGGCGCGGCCACCCGCATGGGGCAGATCGGCGCTTCGCTCACCGCCATCGAGCAGGCGGCCACGCCGCTGGAGCGCCAGCTCAAGGTCCTGGTGCGCTGGCTGGCGCTGGCCGCCGCCGCCGTGAGCGCCCTGCTGGTGCTGTGGTGGGGGCTGGCCCAGGGGCAGTGGCTGCAGGGCCTGCTGGCTGGCATCGCCCTGGCCATGGCCATGCTGCCCGAGGAGTTTCCGATGGCGCTGGCCATCTTCCTGGCCCTGGGCGCCTGGCGCCTGGCCCAGGTCAAGGTGCTGGCGCGCCGGCCGGCGGTGATCGAGGCCCTGGGTGCGGCCACCGTGCTGTGCGTGGACAAGACCGGCACGCTGACCGAGAACCGGATGCGGGTGCGCGCGCTGGTGGCGCTCGATTCGCAGGCGGGCGCGCCGGTGGCGGTGGACCTGCCGGCGCCCCCATCGGCTGCGGGGCAGGGGCGGGCCGCCCCGGGCGGTGCGGGCGAGGTGGATGGCGCCCTGCTGCCCGGCGCCGACTGGCCCGAGCCCGTGCACCGGCTGCTGGAATTCGCCGTGCTGGCCTCGCAGCGCGGGGGCGTGGAGCCGATGGACGCGGCCATCCTCGGCCGCGGCGAGGAAGCCTTGGCCGGCACGGAACACCTGCATCCGGACTGGCTGCTCACCGACCAGTTTCCGCTCACGCCCGACCTGCTGGCCTTCACCCAGGCCTGGGAGGATGAATCCGGCGTGCGCCGGCTCGCGGTCAAGGGCGCGCCCGAGGCGGTGATGGACCTGTGCCACGCCGAGTCCGCCACGCGGGACGCCCTGCGCGTCCGCGTGGAAGCCCTGGCGGCCCGTGGGCTGCGGGTGCTGGCAGTGGCCGAGGGGCTGGGGCGGCATGGCGAAGGCGCGCGTGACCCAGCGGGTCTGGAGCGCCTGCCCGAGGCGAATGCCGAGGCCCGCCCGCGCGGTGAAGGCGGCGGCGCGTCCCCGCCCCAGGCCCACGACCACGACTTCCGCCTCCTGGGCCTGATCGCCTTCGAGGACCCGCTGCGCGCCAGCGTGCCGCAGGCGGTGGCGCAGGCCCGCGGCGCCGGCCTCGCGGTGGTGATGATCACCGGCGACCACGCGGCCACCGCGCTGGCCATCGCCGCGCAAGCCGGCCTCGACACCGCCGGCGGCGCGCTCACCGGCGAGGCGCTGCGCGCGCTGGACGAAGACGCCCTGGCCGAGGCGGTGCGGCGGGTGCGGGTCTTCGCCCGGGTCACGCCGCAGGACAAGCTGCGCCTGGTGCGCGCCTTCCACGCCAACGGCGAGACGGTGGCGATGACCGGCGACGGCGTCAACGACGCGCCGGCGCTGAAGGCGGCGCACATCGGCATCGCCATGGGCCAGCGCGGCACCGACGTGGCCCGCGAGGCCGCCAGCGTGGTGCTGCTGGACGACGACTTCAGCCGCATCGTCGACGGCGTGCGGGTGGGGCGGCGCATCTTCGACAACCTGCGCAAGGTGATGACCTACATCCTGGCCATCCACGTGCCCATCGCGGGGCTGGCCCTGCTGCCGGTGCTGCTGGGGCTGCCGCCGCTGATGCTGCCGGTGCACGTGGTCATTACCGAGATGATCATCGACCCGGTCTGCTCGCTCGCCTTCGAGAACGCGCCGCCGGCGCGCGGCCTCATGCAGCGGCCGCCGCGCGCGGCCTCGGTGGGCCTGCTCGATCGCGCGGTGGCGGTGCGCGCGCTGCTGCAAGGCGGCAGCCTGCTGGCAGCCAGCCTCGCGGTCTACGCGGTGGCGCTCCAGTCGGGCCTGCCCGAGGGCGCAGCGCGGGCCCTGGCCTTCGTCGGCCTCACCTTCGGGAACCTGCTGCTGGTGGCGCTCGACGCCGGCGCCGGCCTGCCGCCGCGGGCCCTGTTCTCCCGCGACTTCATCGCGCTGTGGTCGGTGGCGGCGGTGGCGGCGGTGCTGCTGGCCGCGGCCCTGCTGGTTCCGGGGCTGCGCGAGCTGCTGCGGTTCGAGGCGCCTTCTGCCGCGGATCTGGCCCTGGCGCTCGGCGGCGTGGGGCTGGCGCTGGCGGCTGGCTGGGCGCTCGGACGGCGGATCGCGCGGGACTGAGGCCGGTGCGTGAGCGGCCGGCCAGCGGCCATGCGCGAAGGATGGCGATGGCCGGCCCGGGGCGCACGCCACGACGCCGCACGCCACGACGTTGAGCGCCGCGGGTAGAACGCGTCAACCGTTTTTCGCCGCCTTGTTGCCGCGGCCACTGCCGCCACTGCCACCGCGTGCGGACTTGCCGCCCACGCTGGCCTTCTTGCCGACCTTCAGCGGCGGGTACTGCACCGCCGCTTGCTCCAGCCACTGCAGGGTGTCCACCTGCGCCAGCAGCCGCCGCAGGTAGGCGGGCGAGAGCGCCTGCACCCGGGCCAGCGACTCCAGCACCAGGGCGTGGGAATTGAGCGGGCCGGCCTTGGCCGGGCGGCGCAGGCTGGCGAGGTCCACCTTGTCCTGGGCCTGGGCCAGGCTCCAGGTCTCGCGGAAACGCCGCGCGCTGGCCAGCTCCTGGCCGCCGTCCTGCGCGCCCGGCGAGACCGCGCGGATGTAGGCGTTGAGTTCGGCCAGCAGGCGGCTCACCGCGTCTCCCCGCCGGGCAGGGACTGCCCTGCGCAGGCCCCGCAGAGGGCGCCCGCCGGCGCGAGGCAGCCCGGCCCCGCCTTCATTTCTTCGTCCCTGCGGAAGCACCGGAGGGCGCCGGCGCGCGCGGCACCGGCGCCACCTCGACCCGGCGGTTGAGGGTACGGCCCGACTCGCTGGCGTTGGAGGCCACCGGCTGCTCGGCGCCGAAGGCGGCGGCGAACAGGCGCGAGGCCGGCAGGCCCTCCTCGATCAGGGCGCGGGTCACGGTGAGCGCGCGCTGGGCCGAGAGCTCGAGGTTGTCGTCGTAGCGGCGGTTGCCTTGCTGGATGGGGCGGTCGTCGGTGAAGCCGCTCACCATCAGCACCTCGTCGCGGCCCTCCAGGTAGTTACGCAGGGGCTGCACCAGCCCCTTGAGCAGCTTGCGGCCCTCGGGCCGCAGCGCGTCGGAGTTGTGCGGGAACAGCACGCTGCCGCTGATGCCGATGCGGCCGTTGACCAGCGTCACCCGGCCCGCCGCGAGCGGCACGGCCAGGGCCTGCTCCAGGGACATGCCGCGCTGCTCCGCGGCCTGTCGCTTGGCCACCTCGGTCTGCAGGTGGCTGGCGAGGTCCATCTGGACGGCCAGCACGCCCACCAGCACCAGCACGAAGGCGCCCACCAGGCCGGCCATCAGGTCGCCGAACACGGCCCACACCGGCGCCGCGGGGCGGCTGCCGTCGATGCCGTCGTCCTCGTCGTCCGGGCCGTCGTGAAGCTCGTGCTGGCTCACGCGGCGTCTCCCTCGAGCGCCTCGGCGCGGGCCTGGGCCCGGGCGCGGCCCTGCAGCTGGCGCAGGTTGTCGATCACGCCCTGCTGCGCGGCGATGCTCAGGTCGACCACCTCGCGCGCCTGGGCCACGTAGTAGGCCAGTTGCTCGTCATGGCGCTCGCCGGCGCTGGCCAGGGCCGCCTCGATGCGTTGCAGCGTGCCGAGCAGCTTCTCGGTGCTGGCCTGGAAGCCCTGCACCGACTGGCCGAAGGCCTCGCCCTGGGCCGCGAGCAGGGCGCCGCTGTCGGTCGCCAGGGCCGCCTGTTGCGAGGCCAGCTCCGACTGTGCCGCCAGCAGCGCGCCAAAGCGCTCGGCGGACTGGGCGAGCAGCGCACTGGCGCGTTCGGCGGACTGGGCCAGCAGCTCGCGCGCGCGCTCGCTGCCCTGGACCAGGGCGTCGTCGAAGCGGCCGCTGCTGTCGGCCACCGCGTTCGTGAAGCGGCTGCTGCTCTCGGCGAGGACGTCGCTGAATCGCGTGCCGCTGGCCGCGAGCGCCTCGTCGAATCGGGTGCCGGCTTGGGCCAGCGTCTCCTCGAGGCGCTGGCTGCCGTGGGCGGCCGCCTCCGTGAAGGCGGTGCTGGTCTGCGCCAGGGCCGTGGCGTGGGCCTGGCCGCTCTGGGCCAGGGTCTCCTGGAAGCGGCCGGCCGCCTGCGCCAGCGCCTCGGCGGACGAGGCCGCCAGGCCTTCGATGGCCTGGCGCTGGGCCTGCGCCTGTTCGCCCAGCGCGGTGGACATGCCGTCCAGGCGCTGCAGCAGCGCGGCGCGCTCCTCCAGCAGTTGCTGCTCGCGCGTCTCGGCCTGGGCGCGCTGCGCGCGGGCCTGTTCGTCGGCGCGGGCCATGTCCTGGCGCACCCGATCGCCGGTGGCCACCATCTCCTCGCGCATCTGCGTCACGACGGCGCTGGTGGCCTGCAGGGCCTCGCCGAAGGCGGCGGCCCGCTGTCGGTCGGCTTCGACCTGGCGCGACTCGCCCTGGGCGAGGTGCCCCTGCACCTGCTCGAGCAGCGCGGCGCTGCGCTCGCCGAAGCGGTCGTGGAAATTGGCCAGCGCGCGGTCCAGGCCGGCGCTGAGGTTTTCCTCCATCGCCAGGCCGACGCGGCGGCTCAGGTCAGCGTAGGCTGCGGCGGCCTCGCGCTGAAACTGGGCCTGCCGCTCCAGCAGCTGCGCGTCGAGCTGCTCGCCGCGGCGCTCCAGGCGGTCCATCAGGGCGGCCAGCTTTTCGGCGACGGTGGGCAGGGCCTCGCCCTGGGCCTGCAGCTGTCCCAGTGCCCCCAGGGTGGCGTCGAGCGAGGCCTGCTGCGCAGCCTGCTGGGCGGCCTCGCGCCGGTGGGCGAGGGAGAAGCCGCGCAGGTAGCTGGCGATGCCGGCGTCGAGCCGGCGGGCGCACTCGGCCCGCTCGCGGCGGCTCTGGGCCGCCATCAGCCCCAGCAGCGCCGAGGCGGCGACGCCGGCCACCGAGGTGCCGAAGGACAGGCCCAGGCCGCGGATCGGCGCGGCGAGGGCGGCGCGCATCGCGCCCAGGTCGCCCGAGCCCTCGAGCGCGAACACTGTGCCCTGGAAGGTGAGCACCATGCCGAGGAAGGTGCCCAACATGCCCAGCATCACCAGAAGGCCCACCAGGTAGGGCGTGAGCGCGGGGCCGGGCAGCACGCCGCGGCCGGTCTCGACCCGCTGGCGCACCGGCTCGCGCAGGGCGGCGGGCAGGTGGGAGAGCCACTCGTCCAGTTCTCCCTGGCTCGCGGGTGCCGGCTCCAGCTGCGCGAGGGCGGCCTCCAGGCCGGCGGTCTGGGCGCGAAAGCGCTGCAGCTCCAGCGCGCCGAGCACGAAGGTGGCGGCGATCAGCGCGGTGACGACCAGCGCCAGCGCGCTGTGGCCGACGAAGCCCCAGCCGATCCAGGCGATGACGGCCAGGCCCAGGGCGGCGGCGAGTTGGAAGAAGCGTTGGCTCAGGGTGGGGCTCATGGTGTGGGGTCGTTCAGGTCTTCGGACAGGGCTTCGACCATGCCCAGGACGGGTTCGAGGCGCAGGTCCACTTCGGCGAGCAGGGCCTGGCGCCAGTCTTCCTCGAAGCGGTGCAGCCAGGCGCCGCGGGCGCGCCATTGCGCGGGGTCGTCGGCGCCTTCAATTCCCTGCAGGTGGGCCTGCCGCAGCTGCTCATAGCGGCGTTGCAGCAGCGCGGGCGGCGTGGGCAGCAGCCGCTCCTGGCGCGCGGCCAGGGTCTGGGCCAGCACCCCGTCCATCGCCGCGAGCTGGCGCAGGCGGGTGGAGGCGCGGCCCAGGGCCTGGCGCACGTGTTCGCGCAGCGGGTCGATCAGGCGGTCCATCTTCCGCTGCAGCTCCAGGTGGCGCTGCAGGTAGGTGGACCAGGCCGCGTCCTTGGCCAGGTCGGCGCCGGGCGCCGGCGGGGGCAGGGGGTCCTGGGCGATGGCATGGGCCAGCGCGGCGCGGGCGCGCTGCACGTCGCCAGCCAGCTCGCGCGCCTGCGCCTTCGGGCCGGACAGGGGCACGCCGACCTGGCGCAGCGCCTGGTGGGCCGACTGCAGCGCGATGGCCTCCAGCGGCCCGACCCACAGGCTCAGGCGCTCGGCGAAGTCCATGCCGGCGGCCTGCGGGGCGTCCACGGGCGTCCAGCCGCCCAGGAGACGGACCAGGGGCGTGCTGGCGAACTGGCGGGTCACGGCTTGGCTGCTCACGGGGTGATGTGCGGTGGCGTTGACGCGGGTGTCTGCGCGGAAATCTCGCGGTTCTTGCGCGGTTGTTGCGCGGTTGTTGCGACGGGCTGGGGAGGGCGCACCCGACGGGCGCGGGCGGGAGGTGCCAGGAGGCGCCTCCACGAGCCCTGGCCCCCTGTCCGGGCGCCGCCCGGGCGAACTGCGTATTTTAAGAAGTTGCCGGGCCCTGCCGGCGGGCTCTCACCCGGGGCTCACCACTGGCCGGTTTCGATCCGGATGGCGACTTCGCAGTCGTCGAAGATTTCCAGTTTGGCGATCTTCACCCGCACGCCGATCACCCCGGGCAGCTGCATCAGCCGGGCGGCCAGCTTGCCGATCAGGGTCTCGAGCAGGTTCACGTGTTCGGCGGTGCACTCGTCGATGATGATCGCGCGCACCTTGCGGTAGTCGAGGACGTGGAGGATGTCGTCGTCGTGCGGCAGCAGGGGCTGGGTGCCCTGGTTCAATTCCGCGTCGACGCGAATCGGCTGCGGCGCGACCTTCTCGTGGTCGAGGATGCCCAGGTTGGCGTCGAAGCGCAGCCCGGTGAGGGTGAGGATCTGGGTTCCGGCCTTGGTCATGTCGGAGGCTCCGGGGTCGTCACATGAGCGAGAAATCGCGCTCGAACTTCATGAGGTGCTGGCCGCCGTCCACCAGCAGCGTGGTGCCGGTGATGGAGCGGTTGTCCAGCGCGAACTTCACCGTGGCCACCACGTCCTGGGCGCTGGAAGACCGGCCCAGGGGCGAGAGCCGGTGCAGGGCCTCGAACTTTTCCTGCGAGAGCATGTGGCTGGTGAGGGTCAGGCCCGGGGCCACGCCCACCACCCGCACGCGCGGGGCCAGGGCCTGGGCCAGCATCGTGGTGGCGGTCTCGAGGGCGGCCTTCGACAGGGTGTAGCTGAAGAAGTCCGGGTTGAGGTTCCAGAGCTTCTGGTCCAGGAGGTTGACGACCACCGCGGCGGCGTCGGCATCGGCCCCCAGCGCGACCCGGTGCGCATGCAGGGCCTGGGCCAGCAGCACCGGCGCGCCGGTGTTGGCGGCCAGGTGGCGCTGCAGGGCCTCGTAGCCGAAGGTCTCGGCGGTGTCGTGCTCGAAGAGGGAGGCGCTGTTCACCACCGCCCGCACCGGGCCCAGGCGCTCCACCACCTGGGGCAGCAGGGCGCGGGTGGCGGCCTCGTCGGCCAGGTCGGCGCCGAAGGCGGCGAAGGCGGTGCCCGCATGGCCGGCGGCGCGGGCCGCGGCCTCGCAGTCGGCCACCGTGGCCAGGGCCTCGTCCTTCGAGCCGCGGTAGTGCACCGCCACCTGCCAGCCGGCGGCGGCCAGGGCCAGGGCCATCTCGCGGCCGAGGCGGCGAGCGGCGCCGGTGATGAGGACGGTGGAATGCGTGGGCATGGGGTGTGGGTCCGGGCGGAAGGGCGATACAGCAACTTCAGGCGGCGGCCCGGCGCGTCGATCTGGAACGACAATCGCGGGGTGACAACCGAGACGACCAGTGTAACGAGCGCCGCCCCCGGGGCCGGCGGGCCCGGCGTGAACCCGGCCCAGGTGGGCGCCGCGATGGCGGCCCTGCTGCGCCAGGCCATCACCCGCGCGGGCGGCTGGCTGCCCTTCGACCGCTTCATGGCCCTGGCCCTGTATGCGCCGGGCCTGGGCTACTACGCCCATGGCAGCCGCAAGTTCGGCCGCCTGCCCGGGTCGGGCAGCGACTTCGTCACCGCGCCCGAGATGACGCCCCTGTTCGGCCAGACGCTGGCGGCCGCGGTGGCGGATGCGATGCAGGCCACCGGCTGCGACGAGGTGTGGGAGTTCGGCGCCGGTACCGGCGCGCTGGCCGCGCAGTTGCTCGAGACCCTGGGCGACCGGGTCGCCCGCTACACCATCGTCGACCTCTCCGGCAGCCTGCGCGCGCGCCAGCGCGAACGCCTGGCCGCCTGGGGCGACAAGGTGCGATGGGTCGACCAGCTTCCCGGCACCTTCGACGGTGTGGTGGTGGGCAACGAGGTGCTGGACGCGATGCCGGTCAAGCTGCTGGCGCGTCGCGCGGGCCAGTGGCATGAGCGGGGCGTGGTCTGGCGCGAGCCGGCGGGCGGCGAGGGCGCATCGGCACCAGCGAGCCAGCCGTCATCGGGTCCCCAGTCGCCCGCCACCGCCTTCGCCTGGGAGGACCGACCGACCGACCTGCGTCCGCCCGTCGACATCCCCGGCGACCACGACTACCTCACCGAGATCCACCCGCAGGCCGACGCCTTCGTCCGCACCCTCGACGACCCGCTGGGCCGCGGCGCCGCCTTCTTTCTCGACTACGGCTTCCCCGAGTCCGAGTACTTCCACCCGCAACGCCACATGGGCACCCTCATGTGCCACTTCGGCCACCTGGCTGACCCCGACCCACTGGACCGGCCGGGCCTCAAGGACATCACCGCCCACGTCAACTTCACCGGCATCGCCGTGGCGGGCCAGGACGCCGGCCTGGGCGTGCTGGGCTACACCAGCCAGGCGCGCTTCCTGGTCAATTGCGGCCTGGGCGATCGGATGCAGCAGGCCCCGGTCGCCGAGCAGGTGGCGGCCCAGCGTCTCGTCGCCGAACATGAGATGGGCGAGTTGTTCAAGGTGATCGGCTTTCACCGGGGCGCGTTCTGGGACGCCCTGGGTTTCCGCGAGGGTGACCGCACCGCCTCGCTCTGAGGTAGCGCCCTGATGCCATGGTCCGCTGGTTCGTCGTCATCGTCGTCGCCCTGATCGTGATCAGCGGCCTCTCGTCCTGGCTGCAGAAGATCGGCTTCGGCCGCCTGCCGGGCGACTTCCGCTTCCGGCTGTTCGGGCGGGAGTGGTTCATTCCCATCACCAGTACGGTGGTGATGAGCGTGGTGGTGGGGGTGATTGCGCGGCTGATTTGACCCCGGGCCCCCAGCCTGCGCTTGTCGTTCCATCGGGCAAACGAGTGCTTTTCATATTTGTACAAATGGATATGATCGTCGGTGCTCGGCGACATGAACAGCGTTGAGCGACTTCATGTCCCTTTGGCGGCCTCCCTGCGAGGCCGCATTTTTTGACCCGCGTGCCTGCTGCTCCTCGCTGGCGGACCACTATGATTCCTGCCATGCCCCGTCCCGCACCTGCTCGCACCCGGGTCTCTCCCGCTGACCCGGGCACACCGCTTCATCCATCCGCCGCCAGCGTTTTGCGGCGCTTTCGGATGGTGTTTGGCAGTGTGCGAAACCATTTCCGCGAGGTCGAGAAAAAGGCCGGATTGGCCGGCGCTCAGGTCTGGGCGTTGAGCGTGGTGGACGCGGCGCCCGGGATCGGGGTGACCGCGCTTGCGCGGACCATGGACATTCACCAATCGACCGCCAGCAACCTGATCAAGCCCCTGATCGCCCAGGGCCTGCTACGGACAGAGCGCAGCCAGACCGACGGGCGCTCGCGCGCCCTGTTCCTCACCGCCGACGGGAGGCGCGTCCTCAAGCGGGTGCCTGGCCCCTTCATGGGGGTCCTGCCCCAGGCCCTGCTGGCGCTTGACCGGACGACGTTGTCCAGGCTCGACCGGGATCTGGGTCGGCTGGTCGAAGTCATGGGCGCCGACGGCCGGGGAGAACAGACTCCCCTTGGAGCGCCCGAGCGCTGAGGCCCGGGGACCCCGGGCCCCTCCCGCCTGTGCGTCCCTCCTAGCCGCCGTGCTGCGCGTCCCTGAACAGGGCGAGGGCGCCGTCGACCATGCTCTCGGCGTTTCTTCCCTCCTGGGCGAATTTCCGCAGCAGGCTTGCGTCTCCGCCCTCACGGACGGTCCTCTTGATGCGGTCGATCGCTTCCGTCGCGCCGAGCGCCTGCGCGTGGGGCCGGATCTTCTCCAGGGTCGAGAGGATGTCCTCCCCCAGCGGAAGGGCCTCGTAGCTGCGCGGGTGCACGAGGGTGCCATCCAGACCGAAGCGGCAGGCCTGGAAGCGGTTGTAGGTGTAGACGAGGTAGTCGGCCTCCTGAGGGGGCGGGTCGCCCCCCTCCATCAGGTGGCTGCACAGGGCCTGCAGGTAGCCCGCCAGAGCTGCGGCTTGGTCCACCGACAGCGGGGTGTCGCACACCCTCAGTTCGATGGTGCCGAACTCGGGCTTGGGCCGAATGTCCCAATAGAAGTCCTTCATGCTCTTGACCACACCTGTTCGTTCCATCTGTGTGAAGAAATCCGCCTCGAATTCGGCCCAGTCGAGCATGAAGGGCGCACGGCCGCTGAGCGGGAAGGCGAACACCGAATTCAGCCGCGCCGAACTGAACAGCGTGTCGTTTCGCTGGACGAAAGGCGACGACGCCGACAGCGCGATGAAGTGAGGCAGGTAGCGATTGAGGGAGTGCAGCAGGAACAGCGCCTGGTCCCCGGAGGTGCAGCCCACGTGGACATGCTGGCCGAAGATCGTGAACTGCTTGGCCAGGTAACCGTACAGCGCGGAAACTTCCTTGAACCGCGGCTTGGCGAAGATGCGGCGGTCCGACCACTGCTGGAAGGGGTGCGTGCCGCCGCCGCAAATGCCCACGTTGAGTTTGTCGCCCGCCGCGACCAGGGTGTCCCGGATCTGCGCCAGCTGCGCCAGCAGACCGTCGTGGCGGGTCTGGATGTCGGTGGAAATCTCGATCATGCTCTCGGTGATTTCCGGCACCACATGGCCAGGAAAGGGGCGCCGGCCCAGGAGTTCGAGCATGTCGGGGCTGGCGTCGACCAGGTCGAAGTCGCTCGGCGAGACGAGCTGCAATTCGAGCTCGACGCCCAGGGTCAGGGGGGCGGATTTCTTGAACGGTTCAAGCGGCACGGGACGGGTCCTGGTTCTGGCGGCTTTCACCGGCGATTCGCAAGGCGAACTGGGTCAGTATCGGGCCGATCAGTTCGAGAAACAGTGTCGCCGCCGCCAGCGGGGCGGCTTGCGCGAGGAGGTCGACCCCGAGGTAACGGGTCTGCTCCAGCAGCAGGATCACGAAAGCCGACATCGGTGTAAGTGCCAGGCCGGTCAGCATCCCCTTGCGCCATGTGGTGCCGCTGGCGCGCGCCAGCGCAGTGACGCAGGCGACCTTGACCACCAGGCGCACGAGTACCAGCGCCGCTCCGACCTGCAGGCCGTCAACGACGCGGGTCCAGTCCAGGGTGGTGGAGATATAGGTGAACAGGACCACGGCCAGCAGGTCGCCCAGCGCCCCGAAATTGCGCTGGGTCGGCGCCAGCGAGAACCGGCGGGCTCGCGCCAGGAGGCCGAAGGTCAGCGCGGCGAGGATAGGCGACAGCTTGAGGGCATGGGTGATGGCCACGAGAAAGATCACCGCGATGGCGAACGTGACGGTGGCGCCCTCGGGCTGGCCGCTCGTCTGGCGAAGCAGGGCCGGTACGACGACCCCGAACAGGGCGCCCAGGGCCGCCGAGGCCACCAGCACCAGGGCGCTGCTGGAGATGGCCGACCAGAGGTTGCCTGAACTTTCGAAAGCCCAGAACCCGACGACCACCTTGAAGGCGAAGACGGCCAGGGCGCAATTGATCGCCGACAGGTGCAGCAGGCGCTCGGTGACCTGGCCCGCGCTGCGCTGCTCATTGACCACCCGCATCACCGTGGCCGGCGAAGTCGACATGGCCAGCGCGCCCAGGAGCAGGGCCGTCAACGTCGAGGCCCCTTGGGCGCTCGCGAGGAATGTCACCGCGGCGAAGGTGCCCAAGGCCTCGACCACGCCTGTCGCGCTGAGCCAAGGGTTTGCTTGCAGCCATCGCAGGTTGATGCGGTAGCCGAACTCGAAGAGGATCAGGCCGAAAGCGATGTTGGCCAGGGTGGTCGCGTCAACGCCCGATTGCGAAGCAAAGGCTGCCAGAGGCGTCTGGCCGAAGCCAAATCCCACCAGCCCGTAGAGACTGATGCGCGGAAGCCCGGTCAGCTGGTGGCCGGTTTCGCCAACGATCCAGGCGACGGCGATCAAGGCTGGCCAGATGAAGTTCGCGCTGGACTGAAGCAAATCCATTCCTGATCTCTCCGCATGGAGGAAGCTGCATGCTGAGCCGCATTATGGCCAGAAGCATTTCCACAAATTCATTTTGCTGCGACTGCAGCAGGGGTTTTCCATGCCGCCTGCCGGGCGACTTCCGCTTCCGACTGTTGGGTCGGGCGTGGTTCATTCCCGTCACCAGCACAGTGGTGATGAGTGTGGTGGTCGGGGTGATTGCGCGGCTGATCTAGCGCACGATCTCGGGGGCCCCTCCCGAGATCTCGGCGAGAAGAAAAGCAAGGCCTCGCAGGGGCCGACCCATGTGCCTGTTCAGTTGCGAAAAGTGGTTCATTGAACTACACTTTGCCGATGGACTTCGAGTGGGATGAGACCAAGAGCGAAGTTTGTTTCCGCGAGCGAGGCTTCGACTTCGCCTACGTTCTTCAGGCCTTTCTCGACCCCAACCGGTTCATCCACCAAGATCTCCGTCGCAACTACGGTGAGGACCGCTACCAGCTGATGGGGCGAATCGAGGGGCGGTTGTTCGTCGTGATCTACACGACCCGGCACAGAGGGATTCGCATCGTCTCCGCACGCAAGGCCAATCAACGAGAGGTGAAGCAGTATGAAGACCGCACGCGTGACGATTGACCCAGCCAGACGGGCCAGTTTGCCCAAGGGTCGCATCGACAAGTCACGTGTCGATGCAACGAGAGAGCCGGACATCGACCGCCAGGCGGCCGAAGATGAGGCGCTCGCCATGCAAGATGCCGCCCGGTTCGCGCGGCGGGTGCGCAAACGCCTGGGTTTCAGCCAGGCCGAGTTTGCCGAGCGCATCGACGTGTCGCTCGACACGATCCGAAATTGGGAGCAGGGCAAGCGTTCGCCCACGGGGGCTGCAAAGGCCTTGCTCAAGGTTCTGGAGAAAGCCCCAGAGGCTGCCCTTGCGGCGCTGCGGTGACACGGGTGGCTGCACAGCGCCAGCCGGGTGACTTCCGCTTCTCCGGCGGGGAGTGGTTCATGCCCATCACTGGCACGGTGGTGTCGAGCTTGGTCGTCGGCGTGATCGCCCGCTCGCTTTGACCACGGCACACCTGGGAGAGGCGCCGGGCTGCTTCAGCGTCTTGCGTCTCGCCGATAGCGTTCGATCGCCGCGTCGACAGAGGCAATCACGCTGCGCGCCTGCGATTCGGTGCGCGATCGGCCCACGGTCATCACATGCGACGTGAGGTAGATCGGGTACCAGGTCTGCGGGTCCTTCTTGTCCAGCGGAAGGAAATTCGTCATGGTGAGAACGACCGTGGCAACAGTCCAATTGCTGGAGGTGGTGTTGTCGTCCGGATTGATCGTGACCAGCCGGATCTGGATGCCGGGTTCATCCGATTGAACCAGGCGATAGCCCTGGGAGCCGCGGATCGCTTCGCGAATGGCATAGGCGAACTGGACCCCCGAGCTGTCGTCACCGGTATGGGTGACGCTCACGCCGATTTTCTGGTCCTGTGCCTGAGAGGCCCCGCACACAATGAGAAGCAGGGCGAAAACCAGTGAGAAGAATTTTCGGGTCATCCCATGTCTTTCGGATCAAAGTGATCATTATCCGGCCGTGATCGGCTCGCCGGAATTCAGCTCAGATCTCCCTGCCTTCCACCGCCGCCACCCGCGCCGCGTGGATGCGCTCCCCGATCGCCGGGCCCCTGGCGCCCTGGGCCAGCGCCTCGGCCGAGACGGCCGCCGTGTCCACCGACTGCGCCGCCGCCAGCGCCGCTTGCAGCCGCAGCCGCTGCGGATAGGCCGACTCCGACAGGCCCCCGCGTCCGCGCGCGTCGCACTCGCAGGCGAGCAGCACCTCGCCGAAACGCGCCGGCTTGCGGAAGGCGTCGCAGCGCTCCAGCAGGCGCACCAGGGCCGCCGCGCCGAACTCGCCGCTGCGGTGGATGTTGCCGTGCTCGCGCGCGACCACTTCGGCCAGCTCGCGGCAGTCCACCGGCACGCGCAGGCGCTGCGCCAGCCCTTGCAGCAGGCGCACGCTGCGGGCCTCGTGGGCGATGTGGCGGGGCCACTCCTCGGGCGGGGTGGTGCCCTTGCCCAGGTCGTGGGCGAGGCAGGCAAAGCGCGCCGGCAGCGGCGCCTCCAGGCGCGCCGCCATGTCCAGCACCAGCAGCAGGTGGGCGCCGGTGTCGACCTCGGGGTGGTGCTCGGCGCGTTGCGGCACGCCCCAGAGGCGGTCCACCTCCGGCAGCAGCCGCACGAGCGCGCCGCATTCGCGCAGGACTTCGAGCATGCGCGAGGGTCGGCCAGCCATCAGGCCGCGGGACAGCTCCTGCCAGACCCGCTCGGGCACCAGGGCGTCCACCTCGCCGCCCGCGACCATGGCGCGCATCAGCGCCATCGTTTCGGGGGCGACGGAGAAGTCGGGGAAGCGCGCGGCGAAGCGCGCCAGGCGCAGGATGCGGACCGGGTCCTCGCGGAAGGCCTCGGTCACGTGGCGCAGGACCTTCGCCTGCAGGTCACGCTGGCCGCCGAAGGGGTCGACCAGGCGGCCGTCGTCCCCACGGGCGATGGCGTTGATGGTGAGGTCGCGCCGCGCCAGGTCCTCCTCGAGGCTCACCTCGGGCGCGGCGTGGAAGGAGAAGCCGTGGTAGCCCGGCGCGGTCTTGCGCTCGGTGCGGGCCAATGCGTATTCCTCGCGCGTCTCGGGGTGGAGGAAGACCGGGAAGTCACGGCCCACCGGCAGGTAGCCGGCGTCCAGCAGCGCCTGCGGGTGGGCGCCGACCACGACCCAGTCGCGGTCATGCACCGGCAGGCCCAAGAGGGCATCCCGCACCGCGCCGCCGACCACGAAGACTTGCATGCGGGCAGTGTATCGGGGGGCGAGGCGACGGCTCTTGCGGCGGCAGGCGGCGGCGACGCGGGGCGCCAGTCCGCTCAGCGCGCCTTCCGGTACGGCTCTTCGAAGTCCAGGAAGTCGCGCTCGGCCAGGGCGTCGTCGACCCAGGCGCTCACGCCCGGCAGCGCCCGCACCCGCGCCACGTAGGCGGCGATGTCGGGCGGCAGGGGCAGGGCGTAGGTGAGAAAGCGCATGCACACCGGGGCGAAGAAGGCGTCGGCCACCGAGAACCCGCCAAACAGCAGGCTGCCCTCAGGACGGCCTGCCATCGCCTCGCGCCACATGGCCACCAGGCGCGCCACGTCCTTGCGCAGGCCTTCGTGTTCGGCCCACAGGCGCTCGCCGACTTCGGGCAGGTGGGCCTCGATGTTCATCGGGCACAGGCTTCGCAGCGGGCCGAAGCCCGCATGCATCTCGGCGCAGAGGCTGCGGGCGCGGGCGCGGTCCGCGCGGCCGGCGGGCCACAGCCGCTTGTCGGGGAAGCGCTCGGCCAGGGTTTCGGCGATGGCGAGCGTGTCCCACACCGCCAGGCCTTCGTCGACCAGCACCGGCACCTTGCCCACCGGGCTCACCTCGCCCATCGTGGTCTTGAAGGCGGAGCCGGGCTCGAAGCTGTCGAAACGGACCTTCACCTCCTCGAAGGGAATGCCGCTTTGGCGCAGCAGCACCCAGGGCCGCATCGACCAGGACGAATAGTTCTTGTTGCCGATGTACAGCTTGAGCATGCGGGGCTCCTCAGGGCAGGTCCGGGCTCGGCTCGGGCCGGTTCGGGTCACGCGGGCCGACCTGCCCCAGGCGGGCGCGCAGCGACTGCGGCTGCCCGCTCAGGATGGCGGCATAGACCGTGGCGTTGGACAGCACCTTCTTCACGTAGTCGCGGGTCTCGCTGAAAGGCACGTTTTCGGCCCAGATGGCGGCGTCGAGCACCGGGCCGTTGCGCCAGTTGCGCGCGCGGCTCGGGCCGGCGTTGTAGGCCGCAGCCGCCAGGGCCATGGAGCCGTCGAAATCGTCGAGCACCAGCTTGAGGTAGCCGGTGCCGATGGCGATGTTGGTCTCGCGGTCGGTGATCTGGTCGGGGGTGAAGCCGGCCAGGCCGATCTTGCGCGCCGTCCAGCGGGCGGTGGCGGGCATCACCTGCATCAGGCCC
>CAZCTU010000007.1:1833-19389 GCA_964501495.1 uncultured Ramlibacter sp. | reverse complement strand
TCGGCCCAGGGCAGCGGCGCGTCGTTCAGGCCCCAGTAGAAGCTCTTTTGCGCGGTGTATTCCAGGATGCCCAGGCGGCCCTTCTCGCGGCCGGTGCCGCTTTGCTTGACGCCGCCGAAGGGCGTGCTCACCGAGAACAGCTTGTAGGTGTTGACCCAGACGGTGCCGGTCTCCAGCGCCCGGCCGATGCGCCAGGCGGTCTTGTAGTCGCGGGTCCAGATGCCCGAGGCCAGGCCGAAGACGCTGTCGTTGCACTGGGCAGTGAGGTCGGCCTCGTCGGTCCAGGGCAGCAGGGCCAGCACCGGGCCGAAGATTTCCTCCTGGCACATGCGCGCGGAGTTGGGCAGGCCCTCGAACACGGTGGGCAGGTAGTAGCTGCCCTTGTCGTAGGCCGCGCCTTGCGGACGGGTGCCGCCGGCGAGCAGCTTGCCACCCTCCTTCAGGCCCAGTTCGACGAAGCCTTCCACCGTGGCGCGGTGCCCCATGTTCACCAGCGGACCCATCTGGGTGCGCTCGCTGGAGGGGTCGCCCACGCGGAGCTGCTTCACGCCCTCGAGCAGGCGGCGCTTGAACTCCTCGTACACGCTGGCATGCACGAAGGCGCGCGAGCCGGCGATGCAGGACTCGCCCGAGCTCGAGAAGATGCCATAGAGCACGCCCTTGACCGCATGGTCCAGGTCGGCATCGGCGCAGACGATGGTGGGCGACTTGCCGCCCAGCTCCAGCGAGGTGGGCATCAGCTTCTCGGCTGCCAGGCGCTGGATGCCCATGCCGACGTTGGTGCCGCCGGTGAAGGCGATGCGCTTGATGAGGGGGTGGCGCACCAGGGCGTCGCCCACCACCGAGCCCTTGCCAGGCAGCACGCTGATGATGCCGTCGGGCACGCCGGCCTCCTGCGCGATGCGGGCCAGCTCGATGGCCATGCGCGGGGTGATCTCGGCCGGCTTGAAGACGACGGCGCAGCCGGCGGCCAGGGCCGGCGCGAGCTTCTGCGCCTCGCTGGCAATCGGCGAGTTCCAGGGCGTGATCGCGCCCACCACACCGAGGGGCTCGTTCACGCTCATGGTGAAGTAGTCGCCGCGCGCGGGGGTCAGCGTCTCCTCCCAGGTCTCGCAGGCGGCGGCGAAGAACTGGAAGGTGCCTGCGGCGCTGGCCACCAGGGCGCGGGTCTCGTTGACCGGCTTGCCGTTGTCCAGGCGCTGCAGCTGCGCGAGTTCCTCGCCGCGGGCGCGGATGCCGGCGGCGATGCGGTGCAGGATTCCCGCCCGCTCATGGCGCTTGAGCCCGGCCCAGTTCGCCTTCTTGCGCGCGGCCTCGGCCACCTGCACCGCCTCGTCGACGTCGGCGGCCGTGGCCGCGTGCAGCGTGGCGACGGTGCTGCCGTCGTGTGGGTACTCGGTGGCGTATTCGGGGCCGGAGGCGTCGCGCCAGCGGCCGGCCATCAGGGTCTGGAGTTTTTCGGTCATGGGCAGCCCCGTTTCAGAGCGTCACCGCGTTCACGCGGTTGTGGAGGAAGCGCAGCGCGGACAGCACCGTGAGCGCCGACGTCTTGGGGTTGTCGGCCAGCGGCTTGCCGCGCATGGTCAGCGTCATCTCGCCGAACTCGCCGCGCACCAGGATCTCGTGGATGTTCTCGTCCACCGTCGGGTCGGCCACCAGACGCACCCGGGTGGCGTCCAGGCCCAGGCCCGCGAGCGAGACGGTGGCCGCGACGTTGGCGTTCTTGGGATAGAGGTGCGCCGCCTCGCGGGCGGTCGATTCGAGGATGGTGGTCGGCGTGGTGATCGTTTTCAGGTCGAAGGCGCCGTCGGCCGGCGTGCCGCTCCAGCTCAGGGGGGGCTTGCGGCCGGTGTAGGTGACCTCGGTCAGGCCGGCGATGCGCGCGGCCGCGATCGCGTCCACCCCGCCGATGGCGCCCGCCAGCAGGTGCACCTGGGTGCCGCCCGCGCGGGCGGCGTCGGCCAGTTGCTCGGGCAGGCCGGGCGCGGAGAGCGCGCCGATGGAAAGCACCGCGCACTCGACGCCGCGGGCCAGCGCCGGCACCACATGCTCGGTGAGCGCGGCGTGGCCGGCGCATTCGAGCACCAGCGCGGTCTGCTCCGGCACCTCGGTGACCACCTGCACCGATCGGCCCAGGCCCATGCGGTGGGCGGCGGCCTCGGCCTCCTCGACGTGGGCGGCGGGCACCACGACGTGGGTCACGCTCACCTGCGGGTGGTCGGCGATGCGGGCGAGCAGCGAGCGGCCGATGGCGCCGAAGCCGACCATCGTGACCTGCTGCAGGGGGCCGCGCGGGTTGCGGCCGCGCGCGGACGAAGAGGAGGCGGTGCTGGCCATGCGCGTTCAGTCCTTCTTGAGCGGGGGGCCGGCGAACTTGACCGCGAAGGGGCCCCAGGCGTTCATGTCCACTTCGACGATCACCGGACCGGGCGTGGCGAAGGCCTTGGTCAGCACCTCGGCGCTCTGCGCGGGGTCGGCCAGCTTGAAGTACGGCGCGCCCAGGCTGGCGCAGAAGTCCTGGAATTTCGGCGTGTGCAGCTCCACGTAGGCGTGGCGGCTGCCATAGAGGTCGTCCTGGATGTTCTTGATGACGCCGTAGCGGCTGTCGTTCATCAAGAGCACCACCAGGTCGGCCTTCTCCTGCACCGCGCAGGCGAGCTCGCCCACGTTCAGCATGAAGCCGCCGTCGCCCACCAGGGCCACGGTGCGCCGGCCCAGGCCGTGGGTGGCGTCGGCCACCGCGGTGCCGATGGCCATGGCCAGGCCCTGGCCGATGCCGCCGCCCAGCGCGTGCACGCCGGCGCGCGGATGGTCCAGGTTGGGGGCGCGGTTGCCCCACATGGTGTTGGACAGGGTGATGTCGCGCACCCAGGACAGCTTGCCGCCGGCCTGCGCCTGCGCCACCTGGGCCAGGGTGTCCTTGAGCTTCACGTACTTGCCCAGGGTGCCGTCGACGAGCGCGGCGGCCTCCGTGCGGGCGCGCTTGACGTCGGCGGCCAGGTTGGGGTCGATGGCCATGCGGCCTTCGAGCGCGTCGGCCAGGGCGTCGAGCGTGATCTGCGCGTCGCCCTGCACGAAGTACTCGCTGGCGTAGCCGCGGTTGTGGGCGAGGGCATTGGCGTCGATGCGGCAGATGCGCGAAGGCAGGCGCAGCTTGTAGCGCAGGGTCTCGTTGCTGCGAAGGCGCGAGCCCACCACCAGCATCGCGTCGCAGCTCTCGTAGAAGGTTTCGGCGGGTTTTTGCAGGTTGTAGGAGCCGAGGGTGCAGGGGTGGTCCTCGGGCACGATGCCGCGGCCCTGCACCGAGGTCACCACCGACCAGCCCATTTTCACGAAGCGCTGGACCGCGGCGGTCGCGCCGCGGGCGCCGCCGCCGAGCCACAGGATGGGGCGCTTGGCGCCCGCCAGGCGCTCGGCCAGCGCGGCCACCTCGGAGGCGGCCGGCACCACCGGCGGCACCGGCAGCGGGCAGAGGTCGGCCGGCAGGTCCAGCAGCTTGCCCTGGATGTCGATCGGGATCTCGATGCTCACCGGGCCGCAGGGCGGGGTGAAGGCCAGGCGCGCGGCTTCGCGCAGCGTGGCCAGGGCGGTCTCGGGGTTGCGGATGCGGAAAGCCGCCTTGCCCACCGACTGCAGCATGGCCAGCTGCGCCGGGTGCTCGTGGATGTAGCCCAGGTCGCGGTCCAGGTACTCGGACTCGATCTGGCCGGTCAGGTGCAGGAGCGGCGTGCCGGCGGTGAAGGCCTCCACCATCGCGCCCGCCGCATTGCCGCAGCCGGTGCCGGTGCTGGTCACGCACACGCCCAGGGTGCCGGTCACGCGGGCGTAGGCGTCGGCCATGTTGCAGGCGCCGGCCTCGCCGCGGGCGGAGACGAAGCGGATCTTCTGGCGCACATGGAAGGCGTCCAGGATCGGCATGTTGTGGATGGAGATCACGCCGAAGGCGGCGCGCACGCCGCAGGCCTCGAGGAAGCGGGCGGCGAGTTCACCGACGGTGATGCGGGGCGTGGTGCGGGGGGTGGCAGTGGAGGTCATTTTTGTTTCTCAGTGCTTGGCGCCGGGCCAGCCGGCCGGGTGCGGCAGGTGGCTCAGGCGCTCGGTGAGCTGCTGCGCGGCCTGGCGGACCAGGGGCACCAGGCGCTCGGTCTCTTCGGGCGAAATCTGTTGCTGCGGCACGGTGATGCTCACCGCCGCCACCACCCGGCGCTGCTCGTTGAAGACGGGCGCGGCGATGGTGGTGATGCCGGTCTCGAAGCCGCCCTGGCTGATGCCGTAGCCGCTTTCGCGGTCGGCGGCGATCAGCGCCTGGAGCGCCTTCACGGTGGTGGGCGTGCGCGCGGTGACCGCGGGCAGCGGCTCCTCGGGGTAGACCTTGCGCAGGCCGGCCTCGTCGAGGTCGGACAGGAGCTGGCGGCCCAGCACCGTGGCATGGGCCGGGACCCGCGCGCCGACCTGGATGGAGTGGAAGACGGCGTTGGGGCCGGCGGCCTTGAGCACGAAGACCACGTCGCGGCCGTCGCGCACCACCAGGTGCGCCGAGAAGCCGGAGAGGGTGCGCAGCTCCTCGATGATGGGGCGGCCGTGCTCGGTCAGCTCCATCGAGGCCAGGTATTCAAAGCCCAGGCGCAGCACGCCGATGCTCAGTTTGTAGGCGGGGCTCTCGGGCACGCGCTCGACGAATCCCATCTGCTCCAGGGTGTGCAGCAGGCGGAAGACGGAGGCGCGCGGCACCTCGAGCCGGCGCGAGAGCTCGGCGCCGGTGAGCTCGCGCTCGCTGCGGGTGAAGCAGGCGAGCAGCTGCAGGCCGCGGGCCAGGCCCGGCACCAGGTAGCGCTCGTCGGTCGTGGTGTCGGCGGGGGCGGCGGTGTGGGGCACTGTCTTGGGCATCTTGGCGACCGTGTTCATTTCAGCAGTGCGTTGACCGCGTCGGGGCCTTCGAGGGCGCAGACATGGCCGACGGGTCCCAGGGACAGGTAAGGCGCGTGGGCGCCTTTCGCCAGCGCCTCGCAGCCGGCCGGCGGGGTGATGGTGTCGGCGCTGCCGCTGGCCACCGTGAGGGGCGCCTTCACCGCCGCCAGCAGGCCGGCGAGGTCGGCGTCGGACAGGAGGTGGGTGGCCTGGGTGTAGCCGGCGGGAATGACCTGGGCCATGGTGGCCTTCACATAGCCCACGAGCGCGGCGGCTTCGGCGTCGCCGGCCGCGGCGGCCTGTCCGGCCTGCGCCGAGACCATGGCCGCGCCGCGCTTGTCGGCCATGCCGGCGGGACCCAGGGTGCCCAGGTTGTGGAGGCGGTCGCGCCGCTTGGCCTCGCGCACCTCGGCCTCGGCCTGGCCATAGCCGCCGGCCGGCGAGAGCAGCACCAGGCGCGCCACGCGCGCCGGCTGCAGGCCCGCGGCGGCCGCGGCCATGATCGCGCCCAGCGAGTGGCCGACCAGGGTCACCGGCCCGCGCGCGTCCAGGGTGAGGCCCAGGGCGTCCAGCCAGGACCAGACACGCTCGCCGTAGTCATGCGCCTGCGGCCGCTCGGCCGGCACCGGCGCGCTGGCGCCGTAGCCGGGCGCATCCCAGGCCAGCACCTCGCGCGCGTCACCGAAAGCCTCGAGTTGACACACCCAGCTGCCAGAGCCGGAGCCGATGCCGTGCAGCAGCACCAGGGGCTGCCCGCGGCCGGCGCCGGCGCGGCGAAAGCCGATGCGGCCGCCGGCCGTGTCCACGGCCTGGGGCGCGAAGCGCTGCGCGAGCGCCTGGAGATCGGTCATGGCCATGCAGGGGGTGGCGACGAGGGCGGGCAATCCGGCGATCAGCGCTGCTCGCGCTTGATCTTGGCCAGGGGCGAATCGGGCGGGTAGACCGGGGTGATGGGCTTGGGCGAACCCAGCATCACGCACATCAGCGCGTCTTCGTCGCCGATGTTGTGCTCCTCGCGGTACACGCCCGGGGGCACGGAAATCAGGTCACGGTCGCTGATGACGGCCTCCCAACGCTGGCCGTCCTTCTCGCAGATCACCTTCATGGTGCCGCGCATGACGAAGAAGATTTCCTCCACGTCGTAGTGGATGTGGGACGGGCCGATGTTGCCGGCCGGGATCACCATGGTGGAGAAGGTGAAGTGGGCCGAGGGCACGGTGTTGCCGTCCTTGGCCACGCCGGTGCCGCCGGTGCCCACGTAGCGCATCTGCGCACGGCGGTACTTGGGGTCGTAGTCGGCCTGGAACTTGAGCGCGTCCCAGTCGTACTTGCGCGTGGACTTGCGGGCCACGCGGCTTTCCATCCAGTCGGCGAAGGACTGGCCGGGCGCCTGCATCATGGACTTCTGGATCTCGGCCTCGGCCGGGATCAGGGCGTCCTGCAGGCCGCGTTCGTTGAAGACGGGTTGGTTCGCTGCGTTGCTCATGGGGTTTCCTTCTTGGGGTTGCTCAATTCATGACGAAGCCGCCGTTGACCGGCAGCACCTGGCCCGTGACGAAGCCGCTGCCCTCGGACAGCAGGAACAGCACCGGCGCGACCAGGTCGGCGGGGACCTGCGGCCGCTGGATCGCGCGGCCATCGTGGTAGTACTGGTGACGCGCCTCGGGCACGTACTCGGTGGCCTCGACCAGGGTCAGGCCCGGCGCGATCGCGTTGACCGCGATGCCGTCGCCGCCCATCTCGCGCGCCATCGCGTGGGTCATGGCCATCACCGCGCCCTTGCTGGCCACATAGGCCATCAGGCGCGGCGCGCCCCAGAGCGCGGTGTCGGAGGCGAGGTTGACCACCCGGCCGCGGCCCGAGGCCTTGAGCCAGGGGCGCGCGGCCACCGTGGTGAGCCAGGTGCCGCGCACGTTGACGGCCATCACGCGGTCCCAGGTCTCCAGCGAAATCTCCTCCATCGGCTTGCCACCGGAGTTGGTGATCGCGCCGTTGTTGACGAGGCCGTCGAGGCCGCCCAGCCAGCCGGCGGCGGCCGTCGTCGCCGCGGTGATGGCGGCCGGGTCGGCCAGGTCCATCGGGAAGTAGGCGGCGGCGTCGGCGCGGGTGGCGCAGAGCTCGCGGGCGAGGGCCTCGCCACGCTCGTGCAGCACGTCGCCGAAGGCCACGCGGGCGCCGGCGCCCACGCAGGCGCGCACGAAGGCTTCGCCCAGGCCGCGGGCGCCGCCCGTGACCAGGATGCGCGCGCCTTGCAGGGAAATCTCTGGGGTCATGTGGCCCCCACGCTCGGCACTTCGTGTCCTTCGCTGCCCCCCGAGGGGGCCTTCGCTTGCTTGAGGCGGCTCGGCGCTGCGCTCATGTCTTCTGCTTCCTTTGTCATTGCATTCGCGTCGCAGCCTTGGGCAGGTAGTGCAGCACCTTGGCCTCGGCCAGCACCACCGCGTAGTAGGCGACGATGCCGATCACGGTGAGCGCGCCGATCACCACGAACACCGCCGCGGTGTTGCCCTGGCCCTCGAAGAAGACCAGCAGGTAGCCCAGGCCCATGTTGCCGCCCACCAGCTCGCCCACCACCACGCCGATCACCGCCAGCGTGCTGGCGATGCGCAGGCCGGAGAACAGGGCCGGCAGCGTGGTCGGGTACTCGATCATCCGGAACACCTGCAGACGGGTGGCGGAGAAGGAGCGCGCCAGGTTCACCAGGTCATGGTCCATGGTGCGCATGGACGACAGCACGTTGATCAGGACCGGGAAGAACACGATCAGCACCGCGACCAGGATCTTCGGGTACATGGTGTACCCCATCCACATCACGAACAGGGGCGCGAAGGCCACCTTGGGCGCGATCTGCAGCGCCAGCAGGTAGGGCGAGAGCACCGCCTCCACCTTGGGCGACAGGCCCAGGGCGTAGCCGATCAGCGCGCCCAGGATCGAGCCGAGCACGAAGCCCACCACCACCTCGGCTGCGGTCACGCCGGCGTGGAACATCAGCCGCTCCACCTCCCAGATGCGCTGGGCCTCGGCCACCACCTTGGTGAAATGGGGCAGGACGAAGTCGGGTACGCCCAGCAGCCCCGGGCCCCATTGCCAGGTGGCCAGGAAGATGACGAGGACGGCGAGGCTCCAGAGCGCCGTGCTGTGGCGCCGCAGAAGTTCAGTCATGGGAGGGTCCGGATCAGAGGGGCGCGCCCGGCCGCCGGGCCAGGCGCGCGGGGGCGCCGATTACTTGATGGCGGCGACGAACTGGTTGGTGTAGAGGTCCTTCAGCGGCACGGCGCTGGGAACCACGCCGTTGGCCACGTAGAACTTCTGCAGGTCGGCCAGACGGGGCTCGTCCATCGCGCCCGGCTGCTTCTGCTTGGCGTAGACGTACTTGTTGTACATCTCGAACATCTGCTGGATGGAGGCTTCCTTGCCCTTGTGCACCGGCACCGCCTGCACATAGGCCACCGAGGCGGCCTTGGGGTCGGCCATGATGTCCTTCATGCCCTTGACGGTGGCGCGCACCAGCTTCTGCACCAGCTGCGGGTTCTTCTGGATGGTCTCATCGGAGACCAGGATGGCCTGGGCCATGCTCTTGAAGAAGATGTCGGCCGGCAGGATGTCGACCTTGGCGCCGGCTTCCATCGCGTTGACCGTCCAGTCCGGGGTGGAGGCCATGCCGGAGGCCTTCTTGTTGGCGAACTGCTGCCACACGCCGGCGGGGCCGGCGGCCTGGATGTCCACGTCGTTCTTGGTCAGGCCGACCTTGGACAGCATGCCCAGGAGGGCGTAGTAGGTGGTGTCGGTGTAGGCCAGCACGGTCACCGTCTTGCCCTTGAGCTCACGCGGGGACTCGATGCGTTCTTCCTTGTGGGTGACCAGCTGCATCAGCGAGCCGGCACCCATCACGGCCACGGCCTTGACCGGGATGCCCTGGGCGCGGGCGATGATGGGGGTGTCGCCCAGCGCGCCGCCGATCACCGCGTTGCCGGCGCCGACCTGCTTGGCCACGTCCACGCCGCCGCGGCCGGTGACGAAGTTCACCTTCAGGCCTTCCTGCTCGTAGTAGCCCTTGGCCTGGGCAATCATCCACGGGCCAAAGGCCGGCAGTGTGCCCGGGGCGGGCAGCAGGTAGGTCACCTCCTGCAGCGGGGCCTTCTGCGCCAGGGCCGGGCCGGCGAAAGCGGCGGCGGCCAGCGTGGCGAGGGCGGCGCGCCGGCTGGCGCGCAGGGAACGGGCGAGGGTCATTTGCAGGCTCATGTGTGTACTCCGTGAGGGGATGGCTGCGGTTGCGGGATGGGAAACGGGGAATTCGAAAAGGCGGCCTCAGTGCACGTCGGCCTGCGCGTCGAGCTTGAGCAGCTCCATCAGGCGCGAGACGTACTCGCCGACGGCCGGGTGCTTGCGCCGCTGCATCGGGTTGGCGCGGTCGGGGATGTCGACCGGGATCTCCTCGATGATGGTGCCGGGCCGCTCGCTCATGACCAGGATGCGGTCCGAGAGCGCCACCGCCTCGGCCAGATCGTGGGTGATGAACAGGACCGTCTTGCCCTCTTCGGCCACGGTGCGGGCCAGGTCCTGCTGCAGGATCATCTTGGTCTGCGCGTCCAGGGCCGAGAAGGGCTCGTCCATCAGCAGCACCAGCGGGTCCACCGCCAGGGTGCGGGCCATGGCGGCGCGCTGGCGCATGCCGCCCGAGAGCTGGTGCGGGTAGCTGTCGCCGAAGCCCTTCAGGTGGCACTGGGCCAGCAGCCGCTCAGAGACGGCGCGGCGGTCGGCCGGCTTGACCCCGCGCAGCTCCAGCCCGAACTCCACGTTCTGGGAGATGGTGCGCCAGGGCATGAGCAGGTCCTTCTGCAGCATGAAGGCCACGTGCCGGTTGGGGCCGGTGACCACCTCGCCGCCCACCTTCACGATGCCGGCCGAGGGCTTGGCCAGGCCCGCGCCCATGTTGAGCAGCGTGCTCTTGCCGCAGCCCGAGGGTCCGATCAGGGACACCACCTCGCCGGGCTGGATGGACAGGGTGACGTTGCGCGCGGCCAGCACCTCGGGGGCCCGGCCACGGGCAGGGAAGCGCTTGTCCACGCCCAGGAATTCGATGGCGGGCACGCCCGCCTTCACCGCTTCGCCCATCGCCCGTCCTTGTTTAATTAGTGAAACGCTGATTCATTACAGGAACAAGCGCATTCTGCACAGGAAGTCCGCGCGCGGCCAGTACCTGAGCGGCGCCGTGGGAATTGCCTTGGCCGCTGCCTATACTGGTTCGCTGCGGCGCAGCACCGGTGCGCCGCCGGCCCCTGCCTCCCGCAGGGGCCCTCCACCAGGTCCCGCCCCCATGAAAGTCGTCCACCTCCAGCGCTGGTCCGAGTTCGTCGACGCCACCCAGGCGCTCGAGGGCTGGGCTTTCCGCGGCCAGCACTCCACCCAGTGGCCGCTGGTCAGCACCCTCACCCGTCGGCTGCAGACCTTCAGCCCCGACCCGCGGCTGTGGCCGCTGCGGGAGGCGCGGGCCATGCGCATCTTCCGGCGCAAGGCGCACATCCACCTGCAGGACCATTCGGCGATGGACGACGAGCTGCGCTGCCTGGCGCTGATGCAGCACCACGGCGCCGCCACCCGGCTGCTGGACTTCACCAAGTCACCCTTCGTCGCCGCCTTCTTCGCCCTCGAAGGCGCGACCGAGGAGGTCTGCGTGTACGCCCTCAACACCCCGTCGCTGTGGAACCTGGCGCCCGGCTTCGACCCGACGCTCACCCGCCACCAGATCGACCCGCGCATCCCGGGCAACTTCGAGCGTTATTTCGCCCGCAACCAGCTGCCGGTGCTGTGGTTCGGCGAGCCCTCTCAGATGGATCGGCGCCTGGCAGCGCAGTCGGGCCTGTTCGTGGTGCCGGGCGTGCTGGACCAGTCGCTCGACCAGATCCTCCAGGGCTATGGGGGCACCCAGGAGCTGCTGCACCAGTTCATCCTCTCGCCGGCGATGCGCGCGGAGGCGATGCACGCCCTCTACCGGATGAACGTGACCTACGCCACCCTCTTCCCCGACCTTGACGGCCTGGGCCGCTCGCTGGGCTACGAGCTGGAGGCGATCTGGGAGCGGCTGGTGGAGGACTATGAGCGGGGCGAACAGGGCGCCCTCGAGGGCGAGCCGCCGCCGGCCTGGGGCGAGGGCAGATTCATGGGAAGCCCGGCCTGCGCGCGGCAGCGGCATGCAGCACCTGAAAGGCCTGGAAACTAAGTCGCAGGCGCTTGACCGACGGGTTCGCCGCGTGCTCGTTTGGTTTCCAGGTAGGTTTTGACTGCCTGCTGGTCATTCTCTTCGTATGCGACGTTTTCGTCCGACGCTTCGTCCTCACCATCCAATCCCGGCAGAGACATCAGCTGCTCGAGAAGGCTTTTCTGTGGAACTGCGGGCACGACGAAGGGCAAGAGGAACCGATCCAATGGCTTTGCCGCCGGATTCGTAATCTCACGCGTGAGCGCCTCCAAGTAATCCGTCTTGCGTGTGGCCCGCCAGTCGATTGCAATCCCTGCGCGGTGACAGAGCTCAGCATGGACCAGGAGCATCGTGCGCCCGTTTCCATCAAGGAACGGATGCCCCCATGCAAAGGCACCCATGACAGTACCTGGCTCAGAACGCAGCTTTCTCACGTCATTGCCCATGCGAAGTCCCCAATTCACTGCCTGCTGGCACTGGTCGGAGCGCTCGAAATGTGGAACCCGTGCACCCTTGCCGACGAGTTGACCCACGCCAAGCTCATTCCGGTCACGTCCAGCCCAAGGGTAAAACTCCTCGAAGAGGATTCGATGCACTTTCAAGAAGTGCCGGTACTCAATCGGCCCCTTGACCTTGCGCAAAAATGTGAGGGCTTCTTCGATGTGCGCCTCGAAGAAGACGTGCTCCTGGATCTTGATCAGATCAGGATTTTTGAGCGCTTCAACGTTGCGAAGATAGCCTGCGGTCTCGAAGTCCCCAAACGGGTCGAACATCGCTGCGCTCCTCCGCCATGTGATTCGTCACCAGTCGAGCGAGCTGTCGACCCGTGATCTGGTTGCTTTTCCTCAAGGCAACCAGCAGTTTGCCCGTGCGATCGAGTTTCACGTCGTCGCCCGCTGCCCGGGTGGTCGCTTCGGCGAAATCATCCAGCCCGGTCCGGCGGTATTCAACGCCATGGGCCTTGGCCAAGCGCTCGACGAATTCGCGAATGCCCCTCTTCGGCAGTTGATCAAGATCTGCTGGCACTTTGAAATCATCTGCGCGCGAATCCTGCCTGCGTTCGACGTACCCAACGGAGGCCGTGCCCATGTTCAGCTTGCGCGACACCCTGTGATTTCCTGTGTCCATGATGTACACGCGGCCCCCATCGCCATGGCTGATGTCGACAAGTCGAGCGTCAACGCCCAACCGCGTGAAGATCTCTGTCGCCAACACATCGGGGTCTGCGGTGAGGTGGACCTCCCCTGCCGTGTCGCGATATGACTTCGCGTAGACGCCCGCGCCGAGCCGAACGAGGTGGCCGGCCGCCTCGAAACGCCTGATCGCCTGTGTGAGGTGCGATGGGCTTGCCAGCCCTGCCAAATCGCGTCGGAGCACGATATGTCCCGGCCGCTTGGTCAGCGACATCCGGAGCCTGCTCTCAAGCTTCATCGTTGCACCTTGTGTTGTAGACAATGTGTATTGTCTCACATGAAAAAACTCATTTTGTGACAACAAGTTATACGTAAAAATCTTGACTCAAAAAAGGCATGTTTTGCAGATTTTGATGCCGGCAAAGGGACTGCGGTCATATCCAGTGCATCAGCTCGAGAATGCCGACGCCATGAAAAAAGGGGCCGGATGGCCCCTTCGTTTTCTGATCTGCCGGCGCGGCCTCAATCGGCCTTGATCTTGGCCTTCTGGACCACGGCGGTCCACTTGCTCACTTCGTTTTTCACCAGCTGGCCGAACTGCTCGGGAGAGCTGGTGTCGACGTCGGCGCCCTGGTCCTCGATGCGCTTGATGGTGTCCTTGTCATTGAGCACCTGGTTCAGCGCCTTGTTCAGCTGGTCGACCACCGCCTTGGGGGTCTTGGCCGGGGCGAAGATGCCGTACCACTGCTGCACGTCGACGCCGTCCACGCCCATTTCCTTGAGGGTGGGCACGTTGGGCAGCTGGGGCGAGCGCTTGGGGCCGGCGATGGCCAGGGCGCGCAGCTTCTCGCCCTTCACCTGGGGCAGGGCGGTGAAGAAGCTGGGGAACATGACCTGGGTCTGGCCCGCGATGGTGTCGGTGATCGCGGGGGCCGAGCCCTTGTAGGGGACGCCCAGCATGCTCACGCCGGCGTTCATCAGGAACAGCTCCGCGGCGAAGTGCGGCGCGGTGCCGTTGCCGGCGGAGGCGTAGGCGTAGCGGTCGGGCTTGGCCTTGAGCTGGGCGACCAGCTCCTTCACGTCCTTGAAGGGCGCAGCGTTGTTGGCCACCATCAGCGTGGGCGAGTAGCCCACCAGGCCAATCGGGGCGAAGTCGGCCACCGGGTCATAGCGGAGCTTTTGCAGGGCCGGGTTCATCGCGTGGGTGGCGATGTAGCCGAACATCAGCACATGGCCGTCGGCCGGGGCGCGGGCCACGTACTCGGCGGCGATGGCGCCGTTGGCGCCGGCCTTGTTGTCGACCACCACGGTCTGGCCGAGGAGGGGGCCGAGCTTCTGGGCAATGATGCGCGCCATCGCGTCGTTGCCGCCGCCGGGGGCGGTGGGCACGACGATGGTGACGAGTTTGTCGGGGAAGGCGTGGGCGATCGGGGCCGCGAAGGTGGCGGCGGCGGCCAGCGCGGTGGCAAGCAGGCGTTTCATCAAGAACTCTCCAGGGAAATCAGGCTTCGGAAAACAGGTAGTGAGGCAAGGTCAGCTGGCCTTGCATGATCTTTCGGGCCGAGCGGATCAGGGCCGCGCGCTGGAGGCGGGCCTCCTGGCCCTCCCCCTCGACGCTGACCTCGACCTCGATGCGGCCCTGCGGATGCAGGATTGCCAGCGTGCGGATGCCCGCGCGCTGGGTTTCGCCGCTGGCCACGGTGCCAGGCAGGGCGAAAGCGGTGGCCACCCCGATGGCGCCGGTCACCGCATGGGCGGCGTGGCAGCGTCGGGGGGTGAAATAGCGGGAGGTGATGCTGTCTTGGTCGTCGCCGGCGCTCACGATCACCGGCTTGGGCACGACGCTGTTGGACACGTCGCCCAGGCCCATGCGCTCGCCGGCCACGCGCCGCACGCGTTCGATGCGTTCGAGCAGCGCGGTGTTGGTGTCGAGCTCGGCGGGGGTCTCGCGGCCGCTGACGCCCAGGTCCGCGGCGCGGAACATCACCAGGGGCATGGCGGCGTCGATGCAGGTCACCCCCAGGCCGTCGATCTCGTCGATGCGCTGGCCGGTGGGAAAGAGCGAGCCGGTCACCGCGCCCCAGGCGTCGAGGAAGTTCAGGCGGATCGGCGCGGCCGAGCCGGGCACACCGTCGATGACCGCATCGCCCTCGTAGCGCACCCGGCCACCGGGGGTGAGCACGGTGACGTCGATGCGTGAGCGGGTGTTGACGTTGTAGACCCGCACCGTGGTCTCGCCCTCCTGGGCAGGCACCAGGCCCTGCTCGATCGCGAAGGGGCCCACGCCCGAGAGCATGTTGCCGCAGTTGGGGCGGGTATCGACCGTGGTCGCAGCGACGGCCAGTTGCGCGAACAGGTAGTCGACGTCGCAATCGGGCTGGCTGGAGCGGGAGACGATGGCGACCTTGTTGGTCAGCGTGCTGCTGCCGCCGATGCCGTCCAGGGCCAGCAGGTCGCTGGAGCCGACGGCCCCGACCAGCACCCTGTCACGCTCGGCCTCGTCCTCAGGCAACCACTCCTTGAGAAAGAAGGGGCCGCGCGAGGTGCCGGCGCGCATCAGGACACAAGGGAGTTCACGGGACTGCATGCCGCCAATGATGAGCATGCGAGGACTATTTGTGAATTGCATCTTTCGCAGCGATTGATCCACAATTCGCATCAATGCGGGCACCGCCTGCAGGCTCGGCGACCGCCCGCCAGTGCCGGCGGCGTGGGCGATCCCCCGCCGAACCCACCGAGGACACCCACATGGCCATCAACTTCGACCTCAACGACCTGCTGGCCTTCCGCGCCGTCGCCGAGCTCTCCAACTTCCGCAAGGCGGCGGAGTCGGTGCACCTGTCGCAACCGGCCTTCAGCCGACGCATCGACAAGCTCGAGCAGGCGCTGGGCGTGCGCCTGCTCGAACGCAGCACCCGCCGGGTCAGCCTGACCACCGTGGGGCGCGACTTCGAGCGCAAGGTGCGCGAGCTGCTCGACGAACTCGACACCACCCTGCTGTCCATCCGTGGCGTGGCGGCCACTCGCATGGGCGAGGTGACGGTGGCCTGCGTGCCCTCCACCGTGCACTACTACCTCACCGAGGTGCTGCGTCGCTACCACGAGCGGCATCCCAAGGTGCGGGTCAAGGTGCTCGATGCCGGCGCCAACGAGGTGCTGGCGGCGGTGGCGCGCGGCGAGGCCGACTTCGGCATCAACTTCATGGGCGCCCAGGAGGGCGAGCTGGAGTTCAAGCCGCTGGTGGAGGAGCGCTTCGTCGTCGCCTGCCGGCGCGACCATCCGATTGCCAGGATGCGCCGCGTCAAGTGGTCGCAGCTCGAGGGCCATGAGCTGGTCTCCGTCAACCGCTCCTCGGGCAACCGCCTGCTGCTGGACCAGGCGCTGGCCGGGGTTGCCGGCGCGCAGGCCGGCATCTTCGAGACCCTGCACGTGACCACCGCCCTCGGCCTGGTGGAAGCGGGGCTGGGCGTGGCCGCGGTGCCCTCGATGGCCATGCCCCGGCGCGATCACCCGCTGCTGGTGAGCGTGCCCCTGGTGGAGCCGGTGGTGACCCGCAAGGTCGGCCTGATCAAGCGCCGGGGCCGGCCGCTGCCGGCCGCCGCGCAGCAGCTCTATGACCTGTTCGGGGCGTTCAGGGACGGGCGGCGCGCGGCGCCGCGGGCCTGACCCGAAGGACGCAGGGCCTCGCCGACGGCCCGCGGGCGGGGGCGGCCGCCCCGGCCTTCAGCCCGCCAGGAGCCGGGCCTCCGCCAGCGCCAGGGCCTCGGCCGCGCCGCTCAGCACCAGGGTGTCGCCCCCCAGCAGGTGCAGCGCGTCGTTCACCTCCACCACCTTGCCGTCGTTGCGCCGCAGGCCCAGGAGGCGCACGCCCATGGCCTCGAGCGCCAGCTCGCCCAGGGGCCGGCCAGCGCAGCGCGCGCCCACCGGCAGGGTGACCGAGGCCAGGCGCTCGCCGCCGTTGCCCTCGGGGTCGTCGGCGCCGTGGAAGTAGCCGCGCAGCAGGTTGTAGCGGGCGTCGCGCTGCTCCTGCACGATGCGGATCACCCGCCGCATCGGCACGCCGACCAGGGCCAGGGCGTGGCTGGCGAGCATGAGGGAGCCCTCCAGCGCCTCGGGCACCACCTCGGTGGCGCCGGCGGCGCGCAGCTTCTCGAGCTGGAAGTCGTCCTGGGTGCGGACGATCACCGGCACCTGCGGCGCATGCGCCCGCGACACCGCCAGCACCTTGAGCGCGCCGGGCACGTCCAGGTAGGTCACCACCACCGCGCTGGCCCGCGACAGGCCCGCGGCGACCAGGGCCTGCGGCCGGGCGGCGTCGCCGAAGACCACCGAATGGCCGGCGGCCGCGGCCTGCCGCACCCGGTCGGGGTCGAGGTCGAGGGCGATGTAGGGGATGCCCTCCTGGTCCAGCATGCGGCCCAGGTTCTGGCCGCTGCGGCCGTAGCCGCAGATGATCAGGTGCTTGTTGCGGCTGATCGCGCGCCGGGCGATGTCCGTCATCTGCAGCGACTGCTGCAGCCAGTCGCTGGCCACCAGCTTCATCACCAGCCAGTTGCTCGCCATCAGGATGAAGGGCGTGGCCAGCATGGACAGCACCATGCTCGCCAGGATGGGGTTGAACAGCTCGGGCGGAAGCAGCTTGCGGCCCTGGGCCAGCGTGAGCAGCACGATGCCGAACTCGCCGGCCTGCGCCAGGTACAGGCCGGTGCGCAGCGACACGCCGGCGGAGGCGCCGAGCCCCCGCGCCAGCAGGGTCACCAGGCCCAGCTTGAACAGCACCGGCACCGTGATCAGCAGCAGCACCAGGGCCCAGCGGTCGGCCACCCAGTGCCAGTCCAGCATCATGCCGATGGTGATGAAGAACAGGCCCAGCAGCACGTCGTGGAAGGGCCGGATGTCGGTCTCCACCTTGTGCTTGTATTCCGTCTCGGCGATCAGGATGCCGGCGATGAAGGCGCCCAGCGCCAGCGACAGGCCGGCCAGCTCGGTGAGCCAGGACAGGCCCAGGGTCACCAGCAGCAGGTTGAGGATGAACAGCTCTTCGCTCTTGCGTTTGGCCACCCGCGTCAGCCACCAGCGCATCGCCCGCTGGCCGCCCCACAGCAGCACGGCCAGCAGCGCGGTGGCCTTCAGCAGCGCCAGCCCGGTCTTCGCCAACCCGCGCCCGGTGTGCGCTTCGCCGATTCGGTAGCCCACGTCGGCGCTGTGAAAGTGCATTCCCTCCGCCGCCTGCACAAGCGGCTCGATGATGACGCCTGCCGCCAAGCCGCTGATGCCTTCCATCATTTCCTGAAATTCGGCCAGGGCGTATTCCCC
>CAZCTU010000007.1:0-1823 GCA_964501495.1 uncultured Ramlibacter sp. | reverse complement strand
GGTCAGCCAGGCCAGGCCCAGGGTGATCAGCAGCAGGTTCAGCACGAACAGCTCTTCGCTCTTGCGCCGCGCCACCAGGGTCAGCCACCAGCGCATCACCCGTTGCCCGCCCACCAGCAGCAGGGTGACCAGCACCGCCGCCTTCAGCGTGGCCAGGAGCAGCTCGCGGATCAGGGCCTCGGGCGGACTGCCCAGGGCAGGGACCAGGACCAGCAGGGGCACCACCGCCAGGTCCTGGAACAGCAGCACGCCGATCACCCGCTTGCCGTGCTCGGACTCCAGCTCCAGCCGCTCGGCCATCATCTTGACCACGATGGCGGTGCTGCTCATGGCCAGCGTTCCCCCCAGGGCCAGGGCGGTCTGCCAGCTCAGGCGCCAGCCCGGCGGCGCGAACTGGCCCAGGACCAGCAGTCCCCCCGTGGCCAGGGCGATGGTGAGCGCCACCTGCGCGAGGCCCAGGCCGAACACGTGCCGGCGCATGGACCGCAGCTTGGTGAGGTTGAATTCCAGCCCGATGACGAACATCAGGAAGACCACGCCGAACTCGCCCAGGTAACGCAGCTCCTCGCCGTGCTCGCCGCGGCCCAGGCCGAGGACGCTGGGGCCGATGGCCACGCCCACCACCAGGTAACCCAGCATCGGCGGCAGCTTGAGCGAGCGGCAGGCGACCACGCCCAATACCGCGGCCAGCAGGTAGGCGAGCGTGAGTTCGAGCGAGGTCATGGGCAGATCCTAAGCGAGGTGCGGCAGGGCCGGCCGAACCCCGGCCGAACCCCGGGCGAACGCCGGGCGAACGCCGGGTGCGCGCCGGGGGACTGCTTAGAATCCGCGCATGAATCCGCCCGACGCCTCCCGCCCGGCCCTGGAGCCCGCGCGCGTCCTCCAGCTGGCCCAGGACACCTTCGACATCGAGGCGGCGGCCGTGCAGGGGCTCAAGCGCCGCATCGGGCCCGGCTTCGTGCAGGCGGTGCAGGCGATGCTCGAGGTCCGCGGCCGCGTGGTCGTGACCGGCATGGGCAAGAGCGGCCACATCGGCCGCAAGATCGCCGCCACCCTGGCCTCCACCGGCACCCCGGCCATGTTCGTGCACCCGGCCGAGGCCAGCCACGGCGACCTGGGCATGATCAAGCCGGTCGACCTGGTCCTGGCCATTTCCAACGGCGGCGAGAGCGACGAGCTGACCGCCATCCTGCCGGTCCTCAAGCGCCAGGGCGTGCCCCTGGTGGCCATGACCGGCAACCCGCAGTCCACCCTCGCGCGGCATGCCGACGTCCTGCTCGATAGCGGCGTCGAGAAGGAGGCCTGCCCCCTCAACCTCGCGCCCACCGCCAGCACCACCGCCCAGCTCGCCCTGGGCGACGCGCTCGCGGTGGCTTTGCTGGACGCCCGGGGCTTCCGCCCCGAGGACTTTGCCCGCTCCCACCCCGGCGGCGCGCTGGGACGCAAGCTCCTGACCCATGTGGCCGACGTGATGCGCAGTGGCGAGCAGGTGCCGCGCGTCGGCCCCGACGCCGGCTTCAGCGACCTGATGCGCGAGATGAGCGCCAAGGGCCTGGGCGCCTCGGCCGTCGTCGACGCCGACGGACGGGTGCTGGGCGTCTTCACCGACGGCGACCTGCGCCGCCTGGTCGAGAAGGGCGGCGACCTGCGGGCCCTGCGCGCCGGCGACGTGATGCACCCCGGCCCCCGCACCGTGCGCGCCGACATGCTGGCGGTGGAAGCCGCCGACGCGATGGAGCAATACCGCATCACCAGCCTCCTGGTGGTGGACGAGGCGGGCCGCCTCTGCGGCGCCCTCAACACCAACGACCTGATGCGGGCCA
>CAZCTU010000006.1:19807-20133 GCA_964501495.1 uncultured Ramlibacter sp. | reverse complement strand
CGCGGAAAACACCGCCCGCATGCTGGACGTCAACTACCAGACCTCGCTGCTGCCCCAGTCCGCCCAGGCCGCGCTCATGGGCTGGGAGGGCCTGCTGTCCATCAGCGAGCTGATTCCCGCCTACAACGCCCAGCATGGCGACATCACCCCGCGGGCGGTGATGGAGTTCATGGTCGTTGACCCGAACAACCCATCGTCCATCGTCTCTTGCCTGCGGGCGGCGCGCGAGAACGCGCGCGCGGTGCGCGGCACCCTCACCACCGAGGTGTGGGAAACCCAAAACCAGACCTGGCTGGAGCTGGGCCGGCGCATCGAGGCGCGCGAGC